>NZ_JBFHHX010000110.1:0-10814 GCF_041596795.1 Lutibacter sp. | reverse complement strand
TTAAGTAGTTACCGAATATACTAATTATTCATTTAAATATAAAGGAGAAAAAGTTATTTAATGCGTAAAATATAATGTTTCTTTTTTTTAAGAAACCTTGTATAAATATTAGTAATTAAATTGTAAAAAAAGTTACTGTAAAAGGAAATTATTTCATGTAAATTTGAAATAATTAATTTTTGAATTACAATTATGACAAATAAAATTGAAGTTAGTTGGAAAGGACAAATGCTTTTTGAATCAGTTGCTCTTGAAGGAACTGTAATGATTGATGCTGCTGAAGATGTTGGCGGACAAGGAAAAGGGTTACGCCCAAAAGCAATGATGTTAACTGCATTAGCAGGATGTTCTGCTATGGATGTTGCTTCTTTGTTGAAAAAAATGCGCGCTGAAGTGGATGATTTTAAAATTGAAGTTGAAGGAAATTTAACTGAAGAACACCCGAAAATTTACGATAAAGTAAAGGTTATCTATCGTTTTTATGGAAGTGATTTTAAAAAAGATAAAATAGAAAAAGCGGTGAATCTTTCTGTTGAACGCTATTGTGGTGTTTTTGAAATGTTTCGAAAATTCTCTGATATTTCTCACGAAATAGTATATGTAGAACAGTAATCTTATACTATAAGATTTAATGTATAAATAGCCAATTGCAATATGCTTTTGGCTATTTTTTGAATATATTTTCCTTATTTTTGAAGAAAAATTAATGCTATGCGTTGGACTTTTAAGCCCGAACCAAACAAAATTATTACCTCAAATTTAGCTCAAGAATTAGGAGTTGACTATACTATTGCAAAATTGTTAGTACAACGTGGAATTGAAACTTTTGAACAGGCTAAAAATTTTTTCAGACCAGATTTAAACAATCTTCATAATCCGTATTTAATGAAAGATATGGATAAAGCCGTTGAACGGATAGAAAAAGCAATTGAAAACGGAGAGAATATTTTAGTTTATGGAGATTATGATGTTGATGGAACAACATCGGTTTCTTTAATGGCATCGTATTTAAAAACAATTCACCCAAATATTGCAACTTATATTCCCGATAGATATAACGAAGGTTACGGCATTTCTTATCAAGGAATTGATTTTGCAGAAGACAATAATATATCACTAATAATTGCTTTGGATTGTGGTATAAAAGCTATTGATAAAGTTACGTATGCCAATAAAAAAGGTATCGATTTTATTATATGCGATCATCACAGGCCAGGAAATGAAATTCCAAATGCAATAGCTGTTTTAGATCCAAAAAGAGAAGATTGTGAATATCCGTATAAAGAATTATGTGGTTGCGGTGTTGGGTTTAAATTAATTCAGGCATTAGCTTCAAAAAGAAATCAAACAATTAATGATTTAGTTGAATATTTAGATTTGGTAGCAGTAGCAATTGCTGCAGATATTGTTCCAATTACTGGTGAAAATAGAATTTTAACCTATTACGGATTGCAAATAATCAATCAATCTCCAAGAACTGGTATTAAAGCAATGATTCATCAAATAAAAAAAGAAGAATTATCTATAACCGATGTTGTTTTTATAATTGCACCAAGAATTAATGCTGCAGGAAGAATTAAGCACGGAAATTATGCAGTTGAATTATTAACGGAGCTTGATTTTGAAACAGCCATTAATTTTGCCGCTGAAATTGAACAAAATAATACTGAAAGAAAAGAACTTGATAAAACTATAACCATTGAAGCCTTACAACAAATTGAAGAAAATAATGAACAACAAAACTTTTCAACTGTTGTTTATAGTAAAAATTGGCATAAAGGTGTTATTGGTATTGTGGCTTCTAGATTAATAGAAACTTATTACAAGCCAACACTTGTGTTTACAAAAAGCGGTGATAAATTAGCAGCATCTGCACGTTCTGTAAAAGGTTTTGATGTGTACGATGCCTTAGAGCAATGTTCAGAATTTATTGAGCAATTTGGTGGACATAAATATGCTGCAGGCTTAACATTAACAGAGGAAAACTATCCAAAATTTAAAGCAAAGTTTGAAGAAGTAGTTAAAAATACACTTCCGGAAGAGTTAAGAACTCCAGAAATTACCATTGATGCAGAAATTAGTCTTTCTGAAGTTACGCCTAAATTTTTCAGAATCATCAATCAATTAGGGCCATTTGGACCACAAAATATGAAACCTACTTTTAGTTCATCGGGATTAAGAGATAATGGCTACGGTAGAAATGTTGGTGCAGATGAATCGCATTTAAAATTAAGTATTATTGAAGGTGCTAATCAAATTACATACAATGCCATTGGTTTTGGTATGGGCGATAAAATAGATATAGTTAAAAATGGAAATGCATTTAAAGCAGCCTATAATATTGATGAAAATAATTGGAATGGTAATACCAGTATTCAATTATTACTAAAAGATTTACAAGAAGAAAATACCATAAATTAAAATAAATATTATGAAATCAATTTACCTTTTAGCAGTTGTTTTACTTTTTTCAATAAATATAAATGCGCAGAATTTTGTTTCTCAAAAAGGAGGTCATAGTTATACAATGGATATTCCTAGGTATATGATGAAATCATTTGAACTAAATGACGCAGCTTCTTTACAATATCAAAATGCGGTAAAGGAAGCATATGTAATAACTATTGAAGACTCTAAAGAAGAATTACAATCTTTAGGAATGCTTTTTTTAAATCCAACAGAATTTTTAGAAAACTTTATTGAAGAGTATCAAGTAAATGCAGAAAACAGAGCCTTGTCTCCAATTGCCGAATTTATAAATAACGGTAATAATCATTCGCAAATTGAAATGACTTGGACAGAGGAAGGAACAGGTTTTTATATGCTTATTACTGTTGTTGAAACAAAAACGCACTTTTATAAGGTGCTTTGCTGGACCTTAGCTGAATATAAAGACAGTTTAAAGAATGATTATTTAACAATCTCAAAATCTTTAAAAGACTAATTTTTATTTAGTTTCTTTTATCAAATATATATAAACTGGGTAATGGTCGCTGTAACCACCAGTAAAACTACCGTAGCTCCAACTTCTAAAAGGATATCCTTTATATTTACCTGTTTGGGTTGTTAAATATTGTGGATTGTAAACACCTGCTTTATACATTTTGTACGAATTGTATTCTTTTTTATGAGCCAATAAAGGAGAAGTAAACATAATTTGATCAAACAAATTTATATTATCTCTGTATACCAATGTATTTTGTCCACGTCTAAACATATCTTCCATTGGGTTGTAAATATCACCTTCTTTAACGTCTGATTTTTTAGCTTTTGTTTTTAAAATGTTTTTTAAGCTCGAATTAATTGGGTCGTCATTTAAATCACCCATAATAATCACTTTAGGATTTGGATCTGTTAGTTTAATTTGCTCAATTATTTGAGTATTTAAAAAAGCAGCTTTTTCTCTTGTTGGTCTGCTTTTTTCCTCTCCACCTCGCCTAGAAGGCCAATGATTTACAATAATATGAATCAACTCATCACCTAAATATCCAGATACTAACAATTGATCTCTGGTGTAAATACGCGTTCCATCACTTTCCCATAATTTGAGCTCAAATGTTTGATGATGTGTTGGTCTAAAAAATGAAGGTTGATATAAAAGAGCTACATCAATACCTCTTAAATCTGGTGAATTGTAGTGAATAATGCCATATTTTTTAGATTTTAAATAATCCGTTGCAATTAAATCTTCTAATACTTTTCTGTTTTCAATTTCTACTACACCTAAAATAACAGGGCTGTTTTTGGTGTCCTTTTCTCCAATTTCAGAAATTACCTTTGCCATGTTTTGTAATTTTAACTGATAGGTTTCTTCTCTGTTCTCTTTTATCTCCATAATAGGACTCGCTTCATCGTTTATAAGTGTATCATTTTCGGTATCAAAAAGATTCTCTAAATTGTAAAAAGCAACAGTTTTTATATCGTATTTTTTTTGGCTATAAGTATAGGTTGTGAAAATTAAAAAATAGATTAAAAGTATTTTGTATGGTTTCATGCGAATTGTTTTATGGCTAAATTACAAACAAACTTTGAGCCAGAAATATAGTTTTTTAATTTTATTTCAATTTAATTACTTTGATAAAACCGTATAATATTGTTATTTTTAACAAAAAAATAACTTGTTAATGAAAAAATACTTTTTAACAGTTATTATTAGTTTGTTAATTTTTGATCAAATAACTGCGCAAGAACTATGCTCTATAAACGGTGTGGTTCAATCTACTTCGCAAACCCCATTAAAAGGTGTTTCAATTAAAATAAGTGGCGCAGAATTTCAAACACAAACTAATGATAACGGAATTTTTCGACTAGAAAAAATTCCTTTAGGAGCTTATGTAATTGAAGTTTATTTAAGTGGATTTGAAGCACAAAAAATACCAATACATTTAAGGGAAGAAAAGGATTTAAATTTAGGAACTGTAATATTGCAACTTTTTATTCCTGAATTACAAGAGTCTAGCATTATTCTATTATCTGATGATGATTTGTTAGATGATGGCGAACGAAGTTCAGATAATATTGCTGGTTTATTTCAATCTTCAAAAGATGCGTATTTAAGAGCCGCCGCTTTTAATTATAGTCAGTCTTGGTTTAAAGTTCGTGGTTACGATTCTAGTTATGGTATAATTTCCATAAATGGTATTGAAATGAATAAACTGTATGATGGTCGTCCGCAATGGGGAAATTGGGGAGGTTTAAATGATGTGTTCAGAAATCAGGAATCGTCTAACGGAATTGCAGCTTCAGATTTTTCCTTTGGAAATATTTTAGGAGCAACAAATTTTACAACACGCGCTTCCGATTATCAAGCTGGAGGAAAAGTATCATTAGCAGCAACCAATAAAAGTTATACCGGCAGAGTTATGGCTAACTATGCAACTGGGTTAAATAAAAATGGTTGGGCTTTTGCCGTTTCAGCATCTAGAAGAGTTGCGCAAGAAGGTTATTTAGATGGTACAACCTACAACGCTTGGGCGGCATTTTTAGCAATTGAGAAAAAAATAAACACCAATAATAGTATAAATTTAACGGCATTTACATCTCCAAATCGTAGAGGTAAATCATCGCCAAACACACAAGAAGTGTACGATTTAAAAGGATATACATACAATGCTTATTGGGGGTATCAAGAAGGTGATAAACGAAATTCTAGAATTAAAGAAGTTGTTGAGCCTGTTGTAATGTTAACGCATATTTACGAGAAAGAGAATACAACCCTTAAAACAACAGCCGCGTTTCAATTTGGTCATATTGGTAATAGTAGGTTAGGGTATTTTAATGCTCCAAACCCAGATCCAACATATTGGAAAAATTTACCAAGCAGCTATTTAAGATATTCCGATGATTTAGATTATGCAAATGCGTATTTATCCGAACAAGATTTTATAAATAATGGACAAATAAACTGGAATGAAATATACTTGTTAAATGCAAACAAAAGCAATGCGTTGTATTATTTGTATGAGGATAGAGTTGATGATACTCAAATTTCTTTAAGTTCTGTTTTAAATACAAGTTTAAATGATCATATAAATTTAAGTGGAGGTGTTAGTTTTAATAAGTTAACATCTAACAATTATGGTAAAATGTTAGATTTATTAGGGAGTGATGGTTTTGAAGATTTAGATCAATATGCCATTGGTGATGCTCAACAAAACGATTTAAACAACCCTAATAGAGTTGTTGGTGTTGGTGATAAGTTTCAGTATAATTATACCATTAATGGTTCTGTTGCAAGTGCATTTGCTCAAATTAGAGCTACTCAAAGAAAGGTAGATTATTTTGCAGGTATTAACTTTAAAAGTACTAGTTTTCAGCGTAATGGATTGTATAAAAACGGAACGTATAACACAAATTCTTTTGGAAAAGGAGAAAAACAATCGTTTACAGATGTTAGCGCTAAAGGCGGATTAACCTATAAAATAACTGGTAGGCATTTGGTAACATTAAATGGAGGCTATATTTCTAACGCTCCAAACATTAAAACTACATTTTCAAACTCTAGAGTTAATAACAATATTACGCCAGACTTAACCAGTGAGAAAATTTTAACGGGTGATGTGAGCTATATTTTTAGATCACCAAAAATTCAATCGAGAGTTACAACCTATTATACCAAATTTAGTAATGCTATAGAAACATCTTTCTTTTTTGCTGAAGGATTATTAGGTGATCAGGCAGATTTTGTAAATGAAATTACCACAGGTGTAGATAAGTTAAATATTGGAGCTGAATTAAGTATTGAATATCAAGTTACATCAACTATAAAATTATTAGGAGCTGGTTCTTTTGGTCAGTTTACATATAATAATAATCCACATATTTACATTCAATCGGAAAGTTTAATTAATGAAGATAGCGACTTTGGAACTACCTATTTAAAAAACTATAAAGTTTCAGGAACACCACAAAGAGCCTATTCTTTAGCTTTTGAATATAGAGATCCGGCGTATTGGTGGTTTCAAATAAATGGAAGTTTGTTAAGTAATAATTACCTAGATATATCACCTTTATTGCGTACCGATAATTTTTATATTGATGCCGATGGTGTTCCGTTTTTAGATGATGAAACAGGTTTGCCAGTTACTCAAGAACAAGTAGATGATTTATTAGTACAAGAAAAATTTGACGATGCCTTTTTGTTGGATGCAGTTGGAGGAAAATCTTGGAGAGTAAACAATAAATATATCGGATTTTTTGTTGGTATCAATAATATTTTGGGCGAATTGTATAAAACAGGAGGTTTTGAACAATCCAGAAAATCTAATTACCCAGAACTAAAAGAAGATAAACAATTAAATAAACCAATTTTTGGTCCAAAATATTGGTACGGAAATAAAACATCCTATTATTTAAACTTATATGTAAGATTTTAAAAGAACTAGCCATGAATAAGAATATACTAATAAAATATACGGCAGCATTTGTACTACTAAGTACGTTTTTAGGCTGCGTAAAAGATCAAGATTTTTCAACACCAAATGTAGAATGTACGGAGCCAAGTTTAACAGTAACAAACACCATAGCACAAGTAAAAGAAATGTATACTTATGGTAGTTACACTGTTGTAGATACGGATGTTGTAATTGAAGGTTATGTGGTTTCTAGTGATCAATCTGGGAATATTTACAAATCCATTTCTATTCAAGACAAACCTGAAAATCCAACATCAGCCATAAAAATTTCTATTGATGAAACCAATTTATACTCTAAATACAACGTTGGAAGAAAAATTTATGTAAAACTAAAAGGTTTAGCAATTGGTTATAGTTATGGAAGTATTCAAATTGGAAAAGCCGATGCTGGAGATTTAGGTAGAATTTCATCGTATGAAATTAACGATTACATTATTAGATCTTGTGAAGAAGCAGAAATTGTTCCTAAAAAGGTAACTGTTTCTGAGCTTGATGAAAGTATGTTGGAAATGTTGGTTGAAATTGAAAATGTACAATTTAAAACTACAGATTTAGGGCAATCGTACGCAAATGTAGATAATACATCAACAGTAAACAGAGTATTAGAGAGTTTTGATGCAAATTGTAATTTGTTAAATGAGGTAATTGTTAGAAATAGTGGTTATTCTACTTTTAAAAACGAATTATTACCAGAAGGAAAAGGAAGTGTTGTTGCTATTTTTAGTAATTATTACGATGATTATCAGTTGTATTTACGCGATACAGATGATGTAAAATTTGACCAAGCACGTTGTACTTATTCAAATGTTTTAACACCAACTTTAACTTTGCAAGAAGTAAAAGATATGTACACAGGAACAATGGTTGAGTTTGGTGTGGATACTGAATATATTGTTGAAGGTTATGTGGTTTCTAGCGATGCGTCGGGAAATTTTGAAAATAAATTAATACTTCAAGATAAACCAGAAAACCCAACTGCCGGAATTCAAATTTTAATTGATAAAGAACTTATTTTTGAACAATATGCAATTGGAGATAAGGTTTTTGTAAAACTAAATAAATTGTATATGACAAAAAACGATGGTGTTTTAAGTGTTGGCTATCCAAAAAGTACTAAAGTTACTGTTATTGATGAGGAAGCAATTGGAAGTTTTATATATAATAGTGGAGAAAATAGTGAAGTAGTACCTACTGAGATTTTAATTACAGATATTCAAAATGAGATCTATCAAAATACTTTAGTTAAAGTAAATGATGTTCAGTTAGTAGAAAACGAATTAGGAAAGGCATTTACCTTTTTTACAGGAAATGAAGATGCTACCAGAACGTTAGAAACGTGTAATCAAACTACAAAACTAAGTGTGTTTACTAATGGAAATGCAACTTTTACCAATCAATTATTTCCAAAAGGTCATGGTTCAATAATAGGTGTGTTAAATGCGTATTTAGAATTAAGAACAGAGAATGATGTTCAGTTCTCGGGTGCTTTTGAGATGTGTGAAGTAATTATTCCTAAAATTATGATAACAGAAGTAGCAGATCCTATAAATAATGTAAATGCCCGTTTTGTAGAATTGTATAATGCAGGAGATACTGAAATTAATTTATCTGGCTGGAAATTGAATAAATATATTAACGGAGCAACTTCGGTTTCAAGTTCGCCAGTAGAATTAAGTGGAATTACAATTCCGGTTGGAGGTTTTGTTATTATTGCAGCTTCTGATTATAAAACTGTTTTTAGTGATATTCCTGAGGTGGAATCTACCTATATTTCTGGAAATGGCGATGATGTTTATGAATTGGTAGATAATACTGGAGCTAGAATTGATATTTTTGGAGTTATTGGTGAAGATGGAAATGGTACTAATTGGGAATATTTAGACGGAAGAGCAGTTCGAAATTTAGATATTGTTGAGCCAAATACGGTATTCACAATTAGCGAATGGACTGTTTCTTCAGATGCATCAAATAATTTGATTTCTTACCCAAATACGCCGAAAAATGCGCCAAATGATTTCAATCCTAATTTAAGATAGTGTAAAAAAAAGCATTAAAAAAGCCAAATATCACAAATTAAGATATGTGAAATGTTAAAAAATTATCAATAATGCAAAACCTAAAGAAAAACATTTCTAAAGCGGTAAATATTTTTAAAGCTTAAAACAAGTAGTTTTTAGCCGTAAATTTGGTATATAAATAGAAACAAAAATAAATACCAAATATTATGAAAAAATTACAAGTATTATTAGTAGCATTTACATTAGGAACAATGAGTTTATTTGCAAATAACATTGAAACACCAGAAGTTTCTAAAGATGAAATAAGACAACAAATAGTTGAGTTAATTCAATCAACAGACTTCAATTTTGATAATAATACAAATGTAAACATTACATTTACATTTAATACAGAAGGAGAAATTGTGGTTTTAAAAGTAAATTCTATAAGTAAAGATGTTTTAAATTTTGTTCGTACAAATTTAAATGGAGTAAAACTTGAAAATCCAGGTAAAGTAAATAGAGAGTATACAATGCCTTTAAGTGTTGTATCAAAATAATAGTTAACCAAAAATAGTGATAAAAAGGCTTGGGTATTTTACTTAAGCCTTTTTTTTATGTTTTACTAATTCTTTTTTAAGTAAACATATACAGGAAAATGATCGCTAAATCCACCTTGGTACCATTTACCAATATAAGTTCTAAACGGATTTCCTTTGTATTTTCCTTTCCATTCTTTTAAAAAGTGTTCATCAAAAATTTCGGCATATTTAAAAGAATGTTTGTTTTCTTCAATATTAATAAAATTTTTAGTAAATATAATCTGATCAAACAAATGCCAAGTTTTTTTATGGTTTAAAGTACCATTTCCGGTATTTATCAATCGTTCCATCGGATTGTAAAATGTATTATTAACCAAATATTTTTTTACGCTAATATTTGTTGGATTGTCATTAAAATCACCCATTACAATAATTTTTGCGTTCTCAGTCTCATTATTTATTTTGTGCACAATAGATGTTACCAATTCAGCGGCTTTAATTCTTTTTTCTTCGGTTATATCATCGCCATTTCTTCTGGATGGCCAATGATTTATTAAAATATGCATTAATTCGCCATTTAGGTTTCCTTTTACTAATAAAACATCTCTGGTAAAATCGCGTTCGCCATATTCGTTTTCAAGGTAAAGTGTAAAAGTTTCAGAATGTAATAACTCAAATAATTCTTTTTTATAAAGTAGTGCAACATCTATTCCTCGTTCATCGGGTGAATCGTAGTGAACAACACCGTAATGTTCATCTTTTAAATTAATTGTACTAATTAAATCATTTAAAACCACATCATTTTCAACTTCAGCAACGCCAACAATTGCAGGTGAATGGTTAGATCGTTTTGTGCCAAGTTGTGAAATAACACTGCTTAGTTTGTTAATTTTTCGTTTGTATCGTTTGTAATTCCAATGTTTTTTACCATTTGGGGTAAAGTCATCATCTAAAATAGATGGATTATTTTTTGTATCGAATAAATTCTCTAGGTTGTAAAAAGCAATTGTGTAAGCTTGTTTGTTTTTTCCTGGGGATTTAAAAAATGAAAACATAAATAAATTATTAAAACTCCAAATTACAAAAATAGATTTATATTAGTATTGTATCTTTGCAATAATAAATAAAGTAGTTAAATATCATAAAAAGTTATGATTGAAGAAAGAAAAGTTACATCTGAAGAAGCGGTATTAATAGGGATTATTACACAACACCAAACCGAAGAAAAAACCAATGAATATTTAGATGAATTGGAGTTTTTAACTTTTACGGCAGGTGGCGTTGCTGTAAAAAGATTTGTGCAACGTATGGAAAGTCCAAACCCTAAAACGTTTATTGGAACCGGAAAACTGGAGGAAGTA
>NZ_JBFHHX010000109.1:0-10934 GCF_041596795.1 Lutibacter sp. | reverse complement strand
GCTATTGTTGGCTGAATATTGCGGGTGTTTTGACGATATCCACCATAAGACATTGCCAAATATTCTGGATTTCCCAAAATATCTTTTGCCGAAATTTCTTTCTTTTTCTCTGGTGATGCACAACTAAACATTAAAATTGACATAAATACAAACGCTGCTTTTTGAATTAAACTTTTCATAATTTATTTATCTAAACTTTTTTATAATTAAATATTAGTACTTTAAGGCTTCTTTAGTATCCCATAATCCCCAAGAAGTTCCTGCCCAACCTTCAAAATGAATTTTCCAAGATTCATCAAATGAAGAGAAATAAAACAAATCAATATTTTCCTTTTCTGCCCATAATTGAGCTTTAATATAATATTGCATTACATTTTCTTTTGATGGAATTGCCGCTCCAATTACCTCTCCTTTACTTGGCCAACCAGTTTCAGTAATAATTACTTTTTTACCGTTAGCTACTTCCAATGTTTTATGATACATTTCTTGAAGATGGAATCCTGCCATTTTTATATCTGCACCTTCCCAAAAAGGATAACAGTTTATTAAAATCACATCACATTCCTCAGTTAATTGAGGCCTATTAAAAAATTCGAAATAAGCATCTACATAACCAACTGGCGTATTATTTGATTCCTTTTTAACTTGCTTAATGTAATTTATAATTGCATTCTCATTCAATTCTTTTCTGTAAAGTACTTCGTTTCCAACTGCAGCAACATCTACTAAATTATTTTGAATAAGTTTTATTAAAGCTTGAATTTCAACATTATTAGCTTTCAAATCATTATTTATCCAAGCTCCAACCATTGTTTTAAATCCCATTTCTTTTGCAATTTTTGGAATTTTTTCATGACCATTTGTACAAGAAAATACACGTACCCACTTACTATAAGGTTTAATAACTTCTAAACGTTTTCTAATTTGTTCTTCAGTAATTTTATCACCAGGCTCTTGTCCAGATTCATACGCGCTAAAACAAATACCTGGCATTCCTTTTTCAAAAACTTTGGTAAACTCTGTTTGTAACTCATTATTTGATAAAGTAGTAAAATCAACTTTAGTTGTAAAAAAATGTGGGTATTTTTTGGTTAGTTCATTTTCCGAAAGATCCTCAATAGTAAGGTTTGAAAGCAACTTCATGTTTGAATATCCAGAAGGCTTTGGAACTTCTTTTCGTCTCTCTAATTCCTCTCTAATTTCGTGTGATTTTTGCTCTGTTACATCATAATCTCTCATAACATACATTGCTATTAATGTTCCTAAAATAGGAAGTCCAGAAAACGCAACTCTCAATCCAACAATTGCACCTTCAGGTTGTGTAGCAGCACCTGAATCAAATCCAACAGAACTCATAATTACCCCACTTAATCCACCGGCTATTGCAAAACCAAATTTAACCATCCACCAATAGATGGCTCCAAAAGTTCCTTCTCTTCGTTTTCCGGTATTAAGTTCATCTAGGTCTATTACATCTGCTGTCATAGACATCATTAAAACAAACAAACTTCCTATACCAAAAGAGAAAAATGGCAAGGCAAAAATATACATATAGGGTTTGCCAGGAATAAATAAAAACCATAACATAATATAACCCAAAATAGAAATACCCTGAGAAATTAAAAAGGCCTTCTTTTTCCCAACCATTCTAGATAGGCGTGTAACAATTGGAATAACCATAAATGTTGTTCCTAAGGCACCAAGACTACCAAAAAGTGTGGTCCAAACACCTGCTGCTCCTGCATCGCCATCAAAAAGATGGTAAACAATTATAAAAAAGGAAAATGCTGCAATAGTATTAAACGCATTATATACTAAAAAAGTGGCTATACATAGTTGTCTAAAAGGTTTAATAACAAAGGCTTCTTTAAAACCTAATAGTATTTCAGCTAAACTACCACCAATAGTTTTTAAACTAAGTGGTGAATATTTTTCGTTTAAAGTGGATTTACTTTTAATAAAAATAGCAGGTACCATAGCAAAAATCATACAAACAATTCCTACCCAAACCGCCAGTGTTCTTGTAGCAACATCTGCAGATTCAAATAAACTTTGGTCGTACATAATTACCCAGAACCATGGTGCAATAACCCAAGCCCATTGCCCAATCCATTGCGCTACCGCCATAATGCTAGTACGTTCATGAAAATCGTTACTCATTTCGTAACCCATAGCTACATAAGGCACACTAAAAATGGTAAGTCCCAAATAAAAAACAAAGGACCAAAGTAAAAAATATGTGAAATTATAATCTATTCCATTTACTCTATAAAGTTGCCACATTATTACAAATGAAATACCCATAATAATGGATCCTAAGAATACATATTGCCTACGACGCCCCCAACGTGATTTTGTGTTATCTGAAATAAAGCCCATAATTGGGTCTGTAAAGGCATCAAATATTCTAGGTAAAAAATAAATTACTCCCCACATCCATCCGGGAAATCCTAGATCTTGCACTAATACCACCATAAAAATACCCAAGGCAGCAGGAAACATTTGATTGGCAAGCATTCCTAAACCAAAAGCTACCTTTTGACCGAATGGAACTTTATTTACAATTGCAGACATAAATTTTAATATTAATTTGCAATAACTATTGTTTGAATAGCTTTTGCACTTATGGTTAAGTTAGTTGTTTTGTTGTTCAATGTTAATTCAATGGTTTTTACTTCATCACTTTCATTAAAAGCAATTACAGCTATTGATCCATCAGGGTTTTGAGCTGCGGTAACTTGTAAATCTTTATCGGTATTTTCAAAACCAATTCTTACTGCTTCTGGTCTAATAAATTTACTAAAGTGTGCCATTGTATAATATAACGGTGTAAAATACACTTCATCTTTTTCTGGATCTACAATTACAGGAGCTATACACCAGTTTTTAAACCAGTTTGGTCCTCCTTGTTTATCTAATACCATATTCCAGTCTACCCAACCATCAACCCAATTGTTTAAACAACCAATTATGTCTGCGGCATATCTTGTTACAGGTGAGTATTTTGGGTGCAAATATTTGTCTTTTTCAGGTGCCCAATCATATCCCCAATCTGTTGCTTCTTTTGCCCAATACCAAGCATCATCTTGCCAAACTGGTATTTCAGAATCTACACAAGCTTCTGATTGTATTAGTAATTTTTCTGGAGCTTTATTGTGTGCATATTGTAATTCTTCTGGATATACTTCATAAGTACTAGCGTACCAATGTATTGCTGTTCCTGCAAAATATTTTGAAGTAGCTTCATCTTTATACATAGAATCTACCCATTCTTTTAGGTGTTCGCGATTTTGATCGTATCCTAAAATTTTAAGATCTCCTTTACCGTCTGCTTCTAATTTTGGTCCTAAATAATTTTGAACAAAGTTGGTCATTTCATCTGGTGAAAAATGCATACTTTCCCAGTTGTTACCATTTCCAAGAGGTTCATTTTCTACTGTGAAACCCCAAATATCAATTCCTTCTGCTTTATAAGCATCTACATATTTTGAAAAAAACAATGCCCAAGTATCATAATATTCAGGTAATAATTTACCACCAACCCAATGGTTATTGTCTTTCATCCAAGGAGCTGCAGACCAAGGCGATCCAAAAATTTTGAAACCATCTTTTGAAGCTGCCATTGCATCTTTTATAAATGGAATTAAATCGTCTTTATCTTCCTGAATAGTAAAATGTTCAAGTTCTTTATCACCTTCTACAGGCGTATATGAATAATTACTTACTGAAAAATCGCAAGAATTCATATGAGTTCTGGTTAATGAATAATTTGCACCATCTTGGCTAAAATAGGCATCTATTATTTTTTTACGATTTTCTGCACTTAACTTATTTAATAAATAAGCTGAAGACTCTGTAAAAGCTCCTCCAAACCCAGTTATTTTTTGAAATTTTTCTTCAGGTAAAATTTTTATTGAAGCTACTTTATCACCTGTTGTAAATTCTGTTACTTTAGTAAGTTTATTTCCGCTAACTGAAGTTTCATATACTTCTACAGATAATTGTGCTGGTTTTTCTGTACAGCTTACCATACTAAAAAATAAAATTGCACTAATACAATAGTTTATTGTTTTCATATTTTTAACTAATTAGTTTTATTGTTTGTATACATTTGCTTTACAATATCAAATGCTTTTTTCTTATTCCTTGTCATATCAACAATTCCCCAATATTCTTCATTTGGTGTTCCATCGTATGGCACTCCGCTGCTATTTGGCGCCCAACCTCCAGGGTTTTGAATATCATTTTCTCCTGCTTTCCACCAACCATCGGTAAATGAAAACAAGGTTACTCCTAAAGTTTTTTCTTTGGCATTAAAAACGGATTCTAAAATGTTTTTAGTAGCGATTGCTTGGGCAACTTGATTATCTCCTTGCTCAAAACCATCTTTTGAAATGGTCATATAACTATCCGCACCAGCTTCAGAAAGGTACATAGGCTTTTTACTTACCTTCTCCCATTCTTCAAATAAACTTGTTGGATTATCCCATCGGTATACATTCATTCCCCAGATATCAATATTTTTACACATTGATAAAGATTGAGCGTTTGGTAATTCTCCATGAGCCGTTGCAACCGGATGATTTTCATCTATTTTATGAATACTATCAGCGGCATTATTAAGAGCAGTGTACCAATTATTAATATCATTTTCAAACCATTCTGGATGATAATTATATTCATTCCCTAATTCCCAAAAAAGAATTGCTTTATGATTTTTATATTTCTCTATATAATTAATAAACGACCCAGATAATATGTCGAAATTTCCATTTTGGTTGTATCCAAAACCAATAATAACTTTAATTCCAGCATTATTAATTTCATCTAAAACTTCTATATTATCAATGGGTTCATAAACTCTTATTGTATTAATTCCTGCTTCTACCATTAGAGCCAAATCATTGGTTAAGTTAGAAAAGCTTCTTTGGTTACTTCCTACAGGAACAGGATGATAACAAATACCTTTAATAAAATATGGCGACTTATTTACAAATAATTGATTATCAATAGTTTTAACAACTTGAGAATCTGCAATATTTGAACAAGAAGTTAAAATTACAGTAAGTATTACCAATATTTTAATATTCTTTATCATTATTAACACTTAGTTTAATTTAAAATTATTATGAATTTAAAATTGATTCTTTTTGAAATGATACTTCTATCTTTTCAACATTACCGGTTCTATTAAAAATTTGAGTGCTACATTCTAAATCTAGTTTTAACGCTTCAAAATGAACTTTAGAACCATCTTTAAATAGTACATCAATTCCATTTTTTGGTGCTATTGTATAACTTACCGGAATTTGACAATACGTAAAACAAAGCGAATTAGCATTTAATGGAATTTCTTTTGGTTCTTGCTGAATATTGAAATAACTGAACGTTTTTGCTTGTTTTAAAAATTCTGAATCTTTTAGTAATCTTGGACTAAAATGAATAGTTCCTTGTTTTACAAAAACTCCCAATTCACCAAATCTGCTTAACACATCTTCCTTAACTTGTCCAGTCATTCCAGGTTGTTGTGCACCTTTTCCTCCAGGTGTATGAGAATATGGATCTGTTGGGAAAGCGCCATATAATTTTGGCGATTTATGCACACCAATACCTTCGTATATTTCAAAATAATGATCGAGCATTTTACCTATTAACACATCGCTTTCATTATTTTCAATTGCTTTTAAACAGTTTTCTTGCACTGCTAATAACAATTTTGAAACCATATGCCAGTAAATTGATCCAAGACCTTCATACCCGAAAAATGTTCCCGATCTTCCTGTAAATGCTTTATGGTTAAATATTTTTTCAAATACACCATGTACCAGTTTGGTATCTTTTTCTATTAACTCTTGGTATACTTCTGGAAGTTCATTTAACGCTTGCTGTAAACTATTTGCATTGTTAAAATTTCCATTAAAATGATAATTTCCTAAACAATCTACCTGTACAATTTGTGTATTTCCATCTTTTGTTAATTGTTTTAATAAAGATGAATTTTGAACATCGGTTTTGGCAATATTATTTTTATCGCTAAATCTTGGTAATTCTTTATTTGGATATAAAATATAACTGTATTGATCTGGTCTAAACAACGCGCTTGCTTTTAAACCATTTAATACATCTAAGCTACTTTTTGAACAAAGATATCCAGAACTTAACACCGCAACCTGACCTTCTAACATTTCTGGCAAATACGAAATTGAAACCTCTTCGTTGCTTTCTACGGTCATTAAATTATACGCGTGGTATAAATTATCTGCTCTTTTATTAGCATCAATTGAATGATCTAAATATTGAAGCGTAACTTTTGTAAAGTTTAATAAATCTGCTTTTGAAATTGTGTCTTTATCACTAGAGAAACCACCTTCGTATACACTTGTTCTGTAATTACTTGCTGCAATTCCAAGTCCATCTAAAACGGTTTTTCTATCTTTATCAGAAACTTTTCCTGCTAATATTTTTTTGTTAGATGATAAAGTCTCTACAACTTCATTAAAGAATGTTGCCAATTCAATAGAAATTTCAACGGTTTCTAAATCTGATTTTGAAACTGTTTCTTCTAAGAAATTTAAAAATCTTCTTAAGTAATATAGGGTTACCATAGAAACTCCATTTCCTACCAATGCATTGTTTGCATCGTTCCATTCTGGACGTTGTGTATTCATCCAAATACCACCTTCAGGAATAAAGTTTGAAACTTTTGCCAACACAGTTACCAATAATTTTTCTATAAGATTTACCTTATAAATAAAATAATTTTCATCGCGCAACAAAGCACCATCTGCTCCTAACTGAATTTTCTTTTCGTTAATATATTCATCTAACTCAACATCAAATTCAATAGTGTCTTTTGGGTTTTTTAAAATATCCTCATACTTTTTAATTTTATATGGAACATTGGCATACACAAAAATTTCTTGACTAAAATAACTTGCTAATTTAGTTGGGTAATGGTTTTCTATAAACTCTAAAAACTTTAATAAATAGATAATTTGATGATCTCCCCAATAACCAATATACGACCAAGGATTATCTGGTTCTACAGTTTCCCAGTCAAAACCATCTTTTGTAACGCGGTAAGGGTTATAACCTTCAAAAGTTGTTGCGTTTAAAAACTTATGAATCATACTTTCTATAAACGCAGGATATGAATGTGCTAAGGCTTCCCAGTTTTGGAAAATATCGCGCCAGTTTCCTTCATAATCTAATATTTTTGAACCATCAACTTCACTTGTTGTGTTAATAGAAAACTTGTTCCAAGGTCTACTTGGATCTCCGTGTCTTCTACTAAATTTTAATGGCATATACTCAAAACAAAGTCTTTTGTAGTTTTTATCTGTTTGGTTATTTGCTAATTCTTTTAAGTATTCTAATGAAAATATTTCAGGAAGATTTGCCAAATCATCTTCTTTCTTTTTGAACACTTTTTTATTAGCATTTGCAATATATTTTATAAAATCTGCTTTTTCAATTTGATAATTAAAATCGAAAATACCACCACGCATAATGTTAAAAAGTGTGTTGGAGAAATGACGTGAGTTAATTAAACTATCATTAGACAGCTGTATTCCATCTGATGCGCCAGAAAGTTGAATTAACTTAGTGGTTCCGTCTTCTATACTAGCTTGAATTAAGGCTGCTAAATTTTGTTCATTTTTAATAGTTTCCTTAATTTTTTGTACATCAACAATTGTTTGATTTACATTAGCAATAAGCATCCAATTTTTTTCGGAATTTGCATTTAAAGTAATTTCTGAACACGTAAAATAAGCTCCTTTTTCGGCTTTTACGTCAACTTCTTGAACAATGTCTTTTCCTTTTCTAAAATTTGCTAATTGAGTAGATGACAATAAATATGTTGGATTTTCAACTCCAACAGACCAAACAATGTTTGCTTTTAAAGCTTCACTTGGTTCAGCCTTATCAACAATTATAGCGCTTAATGCATAAATACCTAATCCTGCTTCTGTTTCTAATTCACATTTTTTATATGCATCAACAAGATTGCTACTTGCGTTTTGTAAATCGGAAGGAACGCCGTAAGGTAAAATATTCTGAATTCCATCTAACACAGTAACTTTTAAAATTTTATTGGTGTTATTTACTATGGTAGATTTTTTTACAAATCCGTACTCACTACTTGAGTTCCATTCATATTTAAACGTAACACCTAAATCGTGATTAATTTCTTCAAAAATTACTTTGTTTCCGTAGCTATTTTTGTACAAATTTCTACTTATTTTATAAACACCTTCATATTTATTTGAAAACGGTTCCCATAAATAAGTTTTACCATCTACGTGAATTTGAACGCTAGTTTTACTACCCGTAATTTCTGCTGATTCCGTAATTTTATCATCAGTATAATATGGAAACAATGCATAATTACTATTTTTTCTTCCTGCACTTAATCCTCCATTGCTTGATATAAACATCCAATGGTTAGAATTACTTACAATACTCATAAAAAAAGGTCTCATTTCATTTACATTCGCAATTTTATAATAACTTTCATTTCCAATAGTTACCAAATCTCCTTTTACGTCGTTCACTTCATAAGAAGCTTTATTTTCACCTATATACATCGAAAAAATTTTTACTTGTTTTTATAATTTTAATATAGAGACTCTTTTAAAAGTCTTAAATTTTTTAATTTGTTCTTGTTTAATTCACTTTAAAAGGAATATTTGCTGTTGCCGTATGGTTTTTACCATCTTTTACATACGCAAACAATCTATAAACTCCTTTTTCTGTTGGCGCTTTAAACACTAAATTTCCGTTGGTATTACTTATTATATCTAAAGTAACTGCGTCTGGTCTTTTCTCAAAATCTCCACCATCTTGTAAATCTGTACTTTCTTTTAAAATTTCCCAATTATAATTTAAAGTATCATTTTCAGGGTCTTGAATTTTAATAGTTACTGTACATTTTTCATTGGCTTTTACCGTAACATTCTCGTATGCTGTTTTGTTGTTCATTTGAAACGATACAATTTGTGGAGATCTATTTTCTGGCCACGTGTTATTGTTCCAAACATAATGCATTACATCAACCGATTCTGTTTCACTTCCATCTTCTAAAAAAGTACCATACCACGTTGGGGTACGTTCTTGTTTTTGTCCCCATAAAAACACATAAGATCCAATACATTGTAAAGAATCTGCTTTTATAGCTATCTCATATCTTTTTAAATAGTTTGAAGCTTTTACGGTACTATTTTCTTCAATTGGAGCATTCCAAGATGTTTTTGGAACTTCCCAATGACCAGTTGCTCCCCATTCTGTAACCATATATGGTCCTTCCCAACCATAATCTTTAATCATTTGTGGCAACTCATTTATTTTACCGTACAACTGAACAGAAAGTATATCTAAATCTGAACTACGTTCTTTAATATAATTAACATCTTGTTGCGAAATACCTGCAAGGGTTGATGTTGTTAAATGATTTGGATCAACTTCATGAATCATTTTTGATATATCATTTACCGCATCCCAAACTTTAGGATTTGTGGCTCTTAAATTTAATTCGTTTCCAATTGCCCATATTAACAAAGCTGGATGATCTTTTAATGCAATAACTTCCTTTTTAATTCTCTCTAATTGTTCCTTTACAGCAACCTCATCATTATAATCAAATCCGTGGCGTTCTCTAGCAACTTCAATTCCCATAGTAACCATTAAGCCGTATTTTAAAGCTTCATCTAAAACTTCTTTTGCGCTTTGTTCGCCATTGTCCGTTCTCCAAGTTCTAAAAGAATTTCCATTATGTTTTGCAACCGATGCAATATTTCCAAACTCTAATCCAGCTCCTTTAATATAAAACGGCTCATTATTTACATATAACTGAAATTGCCCATTATTGTTTTTTAATTCAACTTTGGCTGGTTTATTTATTGCAGTTGCAGTTTTAGTCACTTCTTCTTTTGTTTGTGGCTTTCCTGTACATCCTACTACTAAAGCACTACAAACAATAATTTTGATTACTATGTTCTTTAAATTCATCATTATTTCTAATTTTTTACTAAATCAAACTCAATTTGCTCTAACGATTTTCCTTTGGTTTCTGGCAATATTTTTAATAAAATAAAGAACCCAAATACGGCAATTACTCCAAATATTAAAAAACTCATTGCGTTTCCTAAATTTGATAACTCCCAAGGGAAAATTTGTTGCACTACCCAACTGATAAATGAGTTTACAAACCCAATAACACCAATTGCCAATCCTCTATATTTATTTGGAAATAATTCTGATAACATTACCCACATAACTGGTCCTAATGAAAAAGCAAAACACGCTATAAAACCTAAAATTCCTAATAAAACTAAGGTAGCGTTCATGGTAATAGCAGCTTCTAAAATAGCTCCTTCATTTTTTGCATATACTTGGTTTCCTAAAGCTGATTTCATATCATTTTTAAAATCAACATCATTAGTATAAACTTTATCTACAAAAGGTTCTAGTTGGCCAATTTCAACAGTATCAAATTGAGCTATTTTTTCTGATGTAAGTTTATATGTTGCCTGATTAAAACCATACGCACAAACTAATAAACTTACTGCAATACCTGCAATACCAACTAATAGCAATGGTCTTCTTCCCATTTTATCTATTAAAAATATTGCAATAATTGTAAAAAACACTGTTGTTAAACTCAATAAAATACCTGATGCAAAAGCAGCATCTGTACCAATTCCTGTTTGTTTAAATATGGAAGTTGCATAAAAATAAACAGCGTTAATACCCGTAATTTGTTGCAATACTCCTAACACTAAACCTACAATTAAAATAAAGCGCAAAGAAGGTTTTAACAATTCTAAAACCGAAACTTTTTCTTTTGATTGTTGATCTTGTATATTTTTCTCTATAGATCCAATTTCAACTTTTGCTAATTGCTCTCCGTATAAATTATTTAATACTTTTTTAGC
>NZ_JBFHHX010000108.1:0-10958 GCF_041596795.1 Lutibacter sp. | reverse complement strand
GAGGATGGAATTCCAGTATTATTTGGTGAAGCAAAAAAATCGACAAAAACAACTATACCATTTTTAAAAAATAATCAGTTAGAATATGCCGAAGCTTTAGAAATATTTGGAAATGGGTTTAAAGAATATGCTTGGTTGTTATTTATTCCAATTGTAATTTTTATTATAACCGCGGTTTCAAACGGAGCTAATTTAACCGATGGAATAGACGGTTTAGCAGCAGGTTCATCAGCAATAATAGTCCTCACGCTAGGTATTTTTGCGTGGGTTTCTGGTAATATTATTTTTGCCAATTATTTAGATGTAATGTATATCCCAAATTCTGGAGAAATGACCATTTTTATTGCTGCGTTTGTGGGTTCTTTGGTTGGTTTCTTATGGTACAATACATATCCTGCACAAGTTTTTATGGGCGATACTGGAAGTTTAACTATTGGTGGAATAATTGCGGTTTTAGCAATTGCAGTGCGTAAAGAGTTGTTAATTCCAATTTTAGCTGGCATCTTTTTAGTTGAAAATTTATCAGTGATTTTGCAAGTGAGCTACTTTAAATATACCAAGAAAAGATTTGGAGAAGGAAAACGCATTTTTAAAATGTCTCCATTGCATCATCATTATCAAAAATCAGGGTATCATGAAAGTAAAATTGTTACACGTTTTTGGATTGTAGGGATTATGCTGGCAGTATTTACTATTGTTACATTAAAGTTACGATAAATGAAAAAATTAGTAATTCTTGGAAGTGGAGAAAGTGGCGTTGGTACTGCTATTTTAGGGAAGCAAAAAGGGTTTAATGTGTTTGTTTCTGATAAAGGAAACATAGCAAAAAAATATAAAGAAGTTCTTTTAAATAATGCAATTCCTTTTGAAGAAGGAAAACATTCTGAAGATATATTATTTGAAGCAGATGTGGTTATGAAAAGTCCGGGTATTCCTGATAAAGTACAATTAATTGTTGAGCTTAAAGAAAAGGGAATTCCAGTAATTTCAGAAATTGAATTTGCTGCAAAATATACCAATGGATTAATAGTTGGAATAACTGGTTCAAACGGTAAAACCACCACTACAATGTTGGTAAATCATATTTTGAAAAAAGCAAATTTAAATGTTGGAATGGGTGGGAATATTGGAAAAAGTTTTGCGCAGCAAGTGGCAGAAGATAATTTTGATATTCACGTATTAGAATTAAGTAGTTTTCAATTAGATGGTATTGTAGATTTTGCTCCTCATATAGCAATTTTAACAAATATTACACCAGATCATTTGGATAGATATAATTATCAGTTTGAATATTATATCAACTCAAAATTTAGAATTACTGAAAATCAAACTGAAGACGATTTCTTGATTTATGATGCAGATGATGAGGTAATTGTAAACTGGTTAAAAAACAATAAAGTTAAAGCAACTTTGCTACCATTTTCTTTAGAAAAAGAATTGGAGCAAGGAGTATATATAAAGGATAATAACATAGTAATAAAATATAAAACTGAACAAACAATAATGGGTATAACAACTTTAGCATTAAAGGGGAAACACAACACTAAAAACGCTATGGCAGCTGCTATGGCATCATCATTATTAAAAGTTAGAAGTAACGCAATTAGAGAAAGTTTAGAAGACTTTGAAGGTGCTGAGCATAGGTTGGAAGAAGTGTTAAAAATAAATGGAGTTCAGTATATAAACGACTCTAAAGCAACCAATGTAAACGCTACGTTTTATGCGTTGGATAGTATGAAAACACCAACGGTTTGGATTGTTGGAGGGGTTGATAAGGGAAATGACTATTTAGATTTAATGCCTTTAGTTAGAGAAAAGGTAAAAGCTATTATTTGTTTAGGTGTTGAAAATCAAAAAATTATCCAAACTTTTAATAATGTAGTAGATTTAATTGTGGAAACTGCAGGTGCAGAAGAAGCCGTAAAAGTAGCGTACAAAATTGCAGAAAAAGGAGATACCGTATTGTTATCACCTGCATGTGCAAGTTTTGATTTATTTGAAAATTACGAAGATAGAGGTAATAAATTTAAACAAGCTGTAAGAGCATTGTAAATGAATAATTTGTTTAAAAATATTGAAGGAGATAAAGCTATATGGGCAGTTGTTGCTTTTATGGCCTTATTGTCGTTTTTACCAATTTATAGCGCAAGTACCAATTTGGTGTATGTTGCAAATAATGGTACGCCTATCTTTCATTTAGTTAAACATGCATTTTTATTGATTTGTGGTTTTCTTATAATTTATTTTATTCATAAAATTCCGTATAGATATTTTAGTGGAGGATCTGTTTTAATGATTCCTCTAGTTTTAATATTATTAGCATTTACGTTAGCGAAAGGATCTACAATTGGTGGAGCAAATGCAAGTAGATGGATTCAAATTCCTTTTATTGGAATTGGGTTTCAAACTTCTACTTTGGCCGGATTAATATTAATGATTTATGTAGCAAGGTATTTAGCTCAAAACAAGGATAAAGAATTTACTTTTAAAGATAGCTTTTGGAAATTATGGATATGGGTAGCGGCAACTTTAGTTTTAATTTTGCCAGCTAACTTTTCAACTACTGCTATTATTTTTTCAATGATATTAATGTTGTGCTTTATAGGTGGTTATCCTTTTAAATATTTAGCATCTGTTGTGGGGATGGGTGTACTTGCATTAACTCTATTTGTGCTAACTGCAAAAGCACTTCCTGGTGTTTTGCCAAATAGAGTTGATACTTGGATTAGTAGAGTTGAAAATTTTTCGAATGTTGATGCTGAAGAAGGTTATCAGGTTGAAAAAGCTAAAATAGCCATTGCAAGTGGCGGAATTCAAGGTAGAGGACCTGGAAAAAGTGTTCAAAAAAACTTTTTACCACAATCTTCTTCCGATTTTATTTTTGCAATTATTGTTGAAGAATTTGGATTAATAGGTGCTATTGTTGTTATTCTTTGCTACTTATTTTTGCTGATTCGAATTTTAATTGCCTCAAAAAAAGCAACTACCATTTTTGCTACATTATTAATTATTGGTGTAGGAATTCCAATAATAGTTCAGGCAATTATAAATATGGCAGTGGCGGTAAATTTATTTCCGGTAACTGGGCAAACCTTGCCTTTTATAAGCAGTGGAGGAACATCTATTTGGATGACTTGTATTGCTGTTGGAATAATTTTAAGTGTAACTGCCGAAAAAGAAAAAGAACCAAGTGCGGAAAATGAAGAAAACCCTTTAGATATTTTACATGAAGCAATCGGTTAACATTATATTAAGTGGAGGTGGAACAGGTGGACATATTTATCCGGCTGTATCTATAGCAAATGAGCTAAAGGAAAAATATCCTGATGCAAAATTTTTGTTTGTAGGTGCTAAAGATAAAATGGAAATGGAAAAAGTGCCTCAAGCTGGTTATAAAATTGAAGGTTTGTGGATTGCAGGTTTGCAGCGCCAATTAACATTAAAAAACGCCATGTTTCCATTAAAGCTAATTAGTAGTTTGTGGAATGCATATAAAATTATTAAAAAATTTAAACCAGCAGTTGTTATTGGAACCGGTGGTTTTGCTAGCGGACCAACTTTATTTGTTGCTAATAAATTAGGAATTAAAACAGTTATTCAAGAGCAGAATTCTTATCCTGGAATTACCAATAAATTATTAAGTAAAAAGGCTGATAAAATTTGTGTGGCTTATGATGGTTTGGAACGTTTTTTTCCTGCTGATAAAATTTTAAAAACAGGAAATCCAGTTCGTCAGGATTTATTAAATATTGATAGTAAAAGAGAAGAAGCTATTGAGTTTTTTAATTTAAATAAAGATAAAAAAACACTAGTTGTAATTGGTGGAAGTTTAGGAGCAAGAGCCTTAAATAATTTAATAGAAAAACATATTAACTGGTTGGTAGATCAAAACATACAAGTGATATGGCAAACTGGGAAATTATATTACAACGAGTTTAAAAAATATGATGATTTAAAAGGTATAAAAACGTATGATTTTTTGAATAGAATGGATTTAACCTATGCTGCTGCAGATTTTTTAATTAGTAGAGCAGGAGCAAGTTCAATTTCAGAATTATGTTTGGTTGGAAAGCCAGTTGTTTTTATTCCATCGCCTAATGTGGCAGAAGATCATCAAACAAAAAATGCCTTAGCAATTGTAAATAAAGAAGGTGCTATTTTGTTGAAAGAATCTGATTTAGATCAGTTTCAACAAGTGTTTGAAAATTTAATTTCAAATGAGTTGTTGCAACAAAAATTAAGTAAAAATATAAAAGAATTAGCGTTGCCAAATGCAACAAAAGATATTGTTAAAGAAATAGAAAAACTAATAAATTGAATTTAAATAATATACATAACATCTATTTTGTAGGTATCGGTGGAATTGGTATGAGTTCTCTTGCTTTTTATTTTAAAAGCAATGGAAAAAATGTGGCTGGTTACGATAAAACACCTTCAGAAATCACCAATTCTTTACAAGAAAAAGGAATAGATGTTCATTTTGAAGATTCGGTTAATTTAATTTCTGAAACCTTTAAAGACATTTATAACACTTTGGTGATTTATACACCAGCAATACCTAAAAATCATACTGAGTTAAACTACTTTTTTGATGCCAATTTAAACGTATTAAAACGTTCCGAAATTTTAGGAGAAATTACTAAAAATACATTTTGTTTGGCAGTTGCTGGTACTCACGGTAAAACAACAACATCAACAATGTTGGGGCATATTTTACATCAGGCCGGAACCAATGCAACAGCCTTTTTAGGTGGAATTTCTGAAAACTACAATTCTAATTTAATTTTAGGTGGTTCAGAAGTTTCTGTTGTTGAAGCTGATGAGTTTGATAGATCATTTTTAAGACTTTCGCCAAACATTGCCTGTATAACATCTATGGATGCAGATCATTTAGATATTTACGGTGATGCTTCAGAAATAGAAAAATCTTTTAAAGATTTTGGTAACAAAGTTTCCAATACTTTAATTGTAAAAAAAGGTTTGCCAATTAATGCATTAACATACGGAATTGAAGAAGATGCCGATTATAATGCTTCAAATATTAAAATAGAAAATGGTGCTTATATTTTTGATGTAAAAACACCAACAGATACTATAAAAGCGGTAAAACTTAATTTACCAGGAAAACATAATGTGCTAAATGCGGTGGCGGCTTTAGCAATGGCTAATTGTTACGGAATATCATTACCAGTCATTGCTAAAGCTTTACTTTCTTTTAAAGGAATTAAACGTCGTTTTTCGTATAAAATTAAAACGGAAAATTTAGTGTTAATTGATGATTATGCACATCATCCAACAGAAATTACGGCTGTAGCAAGTGCTGTTAGAGAAATGTATCCATCACAAAAAATACTAGGTGTTTTTCAGCCACATTTATTTAGTAGAACGCGTGATTTTGCAGATGATTTTGCAAAAAGCTTAGCATTGTTTGATACTTTAATTTTATTGGATATTTACCCAGCAAGAGAATTACCAATGGAAGGAATAACTTCTGCTTGGTTGTTGAATAAAGTTGAAGTAAATAACAAACAGCTTTCATCTAAAGAAAATTTATATAAAAATATAGTAGAATCTAAAGCCGATGTTATTGTTATGATTGGTGCTGGAGATATAGGAGAATTAGTGAACGAAATTAAAAATAAATTAACCAGTGAAAATTAATTGGAACTACATAAAAGGTGTGCTTTTAATTTGCTTAATTGGATTTTTGTATGGTTTTTCAAATCATAGAAATAATACAGTTAAAGTGAAGGATATTGTAGTTGAATTTGAAAAAGGAAATAACCTTTTTATGAACTATGAAATGGTTAATAAATTGTTAATACAAAATGGGAAAACTGTTAGAAATCAAGAAAAATCTGTTATAAATTTACACAAATTAGAGTCTAATATTCTATCACATCCAATGGTAGAGAATGCGGCTGTTTTTTTAACGGTTGATGGTACCCTAAAAGCGACTGTCAGACAGCGTTCACCTATAGCAAGAATTGTATCTGGAGATAAGAGTTATTATATTGATAAACAGGCCGAAAGAATGCCTTTATCAACAAATCACTCAGAGAGAGTTATGGTTGTTACTGGCGATATTTGGGAAGATGATTATGATCAAATTTATCAATTAGCAACAACTATTTCAAATGATGAATTTTTAAAAAAACAAATAGTTGGAATTGAAAAAATGCCGAACAATGAGTATGTTTTGAGCACAAGAATTGGCAATCAAAGTATATTATTTGGAAAAATAGAACAATTGAAGGATAAATTTATGAACTTGAAATCATTTTATAAAAAAACAATGGTGGATGGAACAATTAATAATTACACATCAATAAATTTAAAATACAACAAACAAGTTGTGTGCACAAAAGAAGTAGAATATGGAACACAATGATATTTCAGTAGGTTTAGATATAGGAACAACTAAAATTGTTGCTATGATTGGACGTAAAAACGAATACGGAAAAATCGAGTTGCTTGGAACAGGTAAAGCAAAAAGTTTGGGAGTGCACAGAGGTGTAGTAAATAATATTACTCAAACAATACAGTCAATCCAATTAGCAGTAGATGAGGCAATTGCGGTTTCTGGAATTAAAATAAGTGAAGCAGTTGTTGGTATTGCAGGGCAACATATTAGAAGTTTACAACATAGCGATTATATTACACGTCCTAATTCTGAAGAAGTTATTAGCGATGAAGATTTGGAAAAATTAGAAAAGCAAGTATATAAATTGGTAATGCTTCCTGGCGAAGAAATAATTCATGTGTTGCCACAAGAATTTAAAATTGATGGTCAAGGTGAAATTACTGAGCCTGTTGGGATGTATGGAGGAAGATTAGAAGCAAATTTTCATGTGGTTGTAGGTCAAGTTTCTTCTATTAGAAATGTAGGAAGATGTATAAAAAGTGCTGGTTTAAATTTAGCAGGCATTACATTAGAACCATTAGCATCGGCAGAAGCAGTTTTAAGCAATGAAGAAAAAGAAGCTGGAGTTGCATTAATAGATATAGGTGGTGGAACTACAGATTTAGCAATTTTTAAAAATGGAATTATTCGCCATACAGCAGTAATACCAT
Source organism: Lutibacter sp. (assembly GCF_041596795.1). Classification (GTDB taxonomy): domain Bacteria; phylum Bacteroidota; class Bacteroidia; order Flavobacteriales; family Flavobacteriaceae; genus Lutibacter. The sequence continues at coordinate 3,884 of NZ_JBFHHX010000108.1, read as the reverse complement.
TTGGAGGGAATGTTATAACCGAAGATATTAAAGAAGGTTGTTCTATTATAGAAAAACAAGCCGAATTATTAAAAACAAAGTTTGGGTCTGCTTGGCCTGGTGAAAATAAAGAGAATGAAATTGTTTCAATTCCTGGATTAAGAGGAAGAGATCCAAAAGAAATTACACTTAAAAATTTATCCAAAATAATTCACGCCAGAGTAGTAGAAATTATTGAGCAAGTATTTTTAGAAATTAAAAATTATGGCCACGAAGAGCCAAAGAAAAAATTAATTGCCGGAATTGTTTTAACAGGTGGAGGAGCACAATTAAAGCATTTAAAGCAATTGGTTGAATACATTACTGGAATGGATACCAGAATTGGATACCCAAATGAAAATTTGGCAGGAGATTCAGACGAAAGTTTTTCAAGTCCGCAATACGCAACAGCAGTTGGATTGCTAATGAATGGCTTAAAAAAAGTGGATAAACTAAAAGCTAAAAATTTAGCAAGTAAAGTTCCTGAAGAAATTGTTGAAGAATCAGCGTTTGTAAAAGTTGAAGAGAAAGAAGCACTTGAGGAACCAGAAAAACCAAAAGCTCCTAAAAAATCAATATTTGATAAATGGGCAGAAAAGTTTAGAGATTTTTTAGATAATGCAGAATAAAAAAGAAATAGAAAAAGATACGTATAACACCAATAAACAAAAATTATGAGCACAGATTTTAGCAACATTTCCTTCGATTTACCAAAAAATCAGTCTAACGTTATAAAAGTTATTGGAGTAGGTGGTGGCGGTAGCAATGCCGTAAACCATATGTACTCTCAAGGAATTAACGGGGTTGATTTTGTGATTTGTAATACCGATGCTCAGGCATTACAAAATAGTCCTATTCCAAACAGAATTCAGTTAGGTGTTTCTTTAACTGAAGGTTTAGGTGCTGGTGCAAACCCAGAAGTTGGTGAACAGGCTGCAAAAGAAAGTATAGAAGAGATAAAACAAATGTTGTCTTCAAATTCTAAAATGGTATTTATTACCGTTGGAATGGGTGGAGGAACAGGTACAGGTGCGGCTCCAGTAATTGCTAAAGCTGCTCGTGAATTAGATTTACTTACTATTGGTATTGTTACAATTCCATTTTCTTTTGAAGGAAAAACACGAAATGAACAAGCTCAAAAAGGAATTGAAAAATTACGAGAATATGTAGATTCTTTGGTGGTTATCAACAATAATAAACTAAGAGAAGTTTACGGAAATTTAGGATTTAAAGCTGGTTTCTCTAAAGCTGATGAAGTATTGTCTACAGCGGCTCGTGGAATAGCAGAAGTTATTACACATCATTATACTCAAAATATAGATTTACGTGATGCAAAAACAGTACTTTCTAATAGTGGAACTGCTATTATGGGTTCTGGTTCAGCATCAGGAATTAATAGATCTGAAGAGGCAATTTCAAAAGCATTAGATTCTCCATTATTAAATGATAATAAAATAACAGGCGCAAAAAATGTATTGTTATTAATTGTTTCAGGAGCAGATGAGATTACTATTGATGAAATAGGTGAAATAAATGATTACATTCAATCTGAAGCTAAATCTAACGTAAACATTATTATGGGTGTTGGTGAAGATGAAAGTTTAGGTGATGCAATTTCAGTTACTATTGTGGCTACAGGTTTTAATAAAGATCAACAACATGAAATTTCAAATGTTGAGGCTAAAAAAATAATTCATACTTTAAGTGATGAACAAGAAGCTTCATATGATTTTACTGAAAAAACACTATTAGACGCATCATCAAAACAAAATAACGAGCCAATGGCTTATGTAGAAGTTGAAGAAGAAGCAGAAGATGAAAAAATTGTTTTTGATTTAGGTGAGGAAGAAGAAGAACCGCAATTTGATATTATTCAAACATCAGAATTTATTAAAAATATAGATGTTGTTTACGAAGAAATTTCGGCAAAAGACTTTGATGAATTTGTAATTACCGAAGTAAAAGCAGAAGTTGAAGAGCCAATTGTAGAAAAATTTAAAGAAGAACAACAAATATCTTTTACGTTTGATTTACCAATTTCTCAAGTTAAAAAGGAACCAGTTAAGGAAGAAAAAGCTCCAATAGTTAATGAAATTGAAGTTGTAGAACCTAAAATTGTTCAGCCTAAAAAAGTTGAAGAAGATGTATATTTTACGTTAGAAGATTATACAGAGTTAGAAGAGAATTTTGCAAAGGCATCAAAGCCTGTTACTGTAAAAAAAGCAGTGATATCTGATGAGCCAACCTTAAAGGTTAATCCAGTTGCTAAAATAGATGTGAACGAGCAGGAAGTAATAGATTATAAAGAAGTTTCGCCTTTAGATTTAACTATTGCTGAATTGCAAAAGAGAGCGAATGAAAGAAGAGAAAAAATGAAAAACTTTAATTACAAATTTGTAAATAAAGTGAATAAAAATATAGACGAAATAGAAAAGGAGCCAGCCTATAAAAGAATGGGTGTAGAATTAAATCAATCGTCACATTCATCACAAATTAATCAGTCTAGAACTACATTAAATATTGATGAGAATGATGATATTAGGTTCCGTTCAAACAATTCATTTTTACATGATAATGTAGATTAAAACTTTGCCCAAAGACAAGTACCCTTAGGAGGATTTTCTAAGTTTTGGACTCGAAAAACTTTAATTAAATTTGAAGTATTTCGAGTTCTTTTTTTTTATCTTCGCCAATAAATAATTATATCATGAGTTTACAAAAAAATATTATGGATAAAATGAAAGAAGCAATGAAATCTAAAGATACCGTTGCCTTAGAATCATTAAGAGCCATTAAATCGGAAATATTATTATTACAAACAAAAGGTGGAGCTACAGATGAGTTATCTGAAGATGATGAAATTAAATTGCTTCAAAAGTTAGTAAAACAACGTAAAGATAGTGCTGCGTTATATATTGAACAAGGACGTAAAGATTTAGCAGATCCGGAACTAGCACAAGTAGAAGTAATTGCTCAATTTTTACCAGAACAAATGAGTGATGAAGCCATAAAAAAAGCAGTAGCTGAAATAATTTCAAAAGTTGGCGCAACTTCTATGAAAGATATGGGAGCTGTTATGGGAATGGCCTCAAAAGAATTAGCGGGTAAAGCTGACGGTAAAGCTATTTCTGTGGCTGTAAAACAGTTGTTATCATAATAAATAAATATAATTTTTACTGGCCTCGTGGCGCAACTGAATAGCGCACTGGATTTCGGCTCCAGCGGTTGTAGGTTTGAATCCTACCGGGGTCACAAAAAAACGCAATCTTTAATGCTAAAGATTGCGCTTTTTATTTAAAAGTAAATGATTTTAGTTTAAAAATTTATCTGTTTTTAAGTTTTCTCCATTCAGAAAAATCTTTTAAACTTTCTTCTTTTGTTGGTGGATATAAGCCAATAACACAATGTCCTTGTGCTACTCTTTCTAAAACAAAATCTTCAAAAATCGTCATTTCTGTACATTCATCCGCTACTTCATCAACAATTTCTGCAGGAATAACCATAATTCCATCATCATCACCAACTAAAACATCTCCAGGAAAAACCGCAACATCTCCACAACCAATAGGAACATTTATATCTAAAGCTTGATGTAATGTTAAATTTGTTGGGGCTGATGGTTGCTGATGATACGATGAAAAATTTAAAGCAGCAATTTCTGCTGAATCTCTAAAACCTCCATCAGTAACAATCCCAGCACAACCTCTAACCATTAATCTGGTTACTAAAATAGAACCGGCAGATGCTGCACGTGCGTTATTTCTACTATCAATTACTAAAACTGCTCCTTCTGGACATTCTTCAACAGCAACACGTTGTGGATGCTTTGGATCACGAAAAGCCGAGATAGGGTTTAAATCTTCTCT
>NZ_JBFHHX010000107.1:0-11263 GCF_041596795.1 Lutibacter sp. | reverse complement strand
TATAATATTCGCCTTTTTTTTAAATTACTTTTCGTAAAAAAGGATATTTTACTTGCCAACGATTTAGATACTTTACTACCTAATTATTTAGTAAGTAAACTTTTTAATAAAAAAATAGTTTATGATAGTCATGAATTATTTACTGAAGTACCTGAACTAATAAATAGACCATTTCAACAAAATTTTTGGTTAAAAATAGAACAATTTATTGTTCCAAAATTGATATACGCATACACAGTTTGCGATTCAATAGCAATTCATTACAATACCATTTATAATTCCAAATTTCGAGTTATTAGAAATATTCCCATTAAAATTGAAGAACATAAAAAAGGAATGTTTCCTTTCAATTCAAAAAATAAAAAAATAATTTTATACCAAGGAGCATTAAATAAAGGAAGAGGATTAGAATTAATGATTGAGTCTATGACTTTTTTAGATACTGCTATTTTTTTAATAATTGGCAGTGGAGATATTGAAAAGAAATTACATGCGTTAGTTAAGGAATTAAACTTAAAAGAAAAAGTAATTTTTCTTGATAGAATTTCTCCAAATGAATTACAAAAAATAACACCTCTTGCTGATTTAGGTATAAGTATGGAAGAAGATTTAGGTTTAAATTACAGATATGCTTTACCCAATAAGCTATTTGATTATATACAAGCAAAAATTCCTGTATTGGTTTCTAATTTAAATGAAATGTCTAATTTAGTATTAACATATAATGTTGGAGATATCGTTTTAAATAGAAACCCAAAAGATGTGGCACAACAAATAACTAAGATTTTACAAAAAGACAAAGATTTTTATAGAAAACAATTAGAATTTGCTGGTAATGAATTGATATGGGAAAATGAATCAGAAAAATTAATAAAACTATTTAAGGATGTTAATTCTCCTATATAGTAGCTGATAATTCATAAATTTCAAAAAATAATCATTCTTATTTTCTAATAAATAATTTTCTTTAAATTCCATAACTTTTTTTATTAAAAACTCTTCAATATTATTAGAATGATAAGGTAGATGAGTGAAATAAAAAACACACCTCTTTTAACAGCTTTTAACTAAAAAAAATTAAATATTTCAATTTTAGTTATCAACCAATATTTAACCTTTATAATTACCCAATTAAACTACCTCACTCCTATTAACATTTGCAATAAAGCACAAATAGCTAAGTTTATACATATCAAATACAAACATATTTGGCTTTTTACTTTTTAAATTAAATTCAAATTTTTTATGAAAAAAAATATACAAATTCCTGAAAAACCAAGTTAATTTATAAGTTTTTAATTTTTGAAATACTTTTAAAATTTTTATAGAATCCTCAGTTAAAAGATGCTGAGTATTTAATTTATATAAATTTTCAATAGCTTGTTTTGTTTTCTCAATAAAAACAGCATTATCTTCTAATCCTAAATGAAAAACAGGATTCTCTATATGAACTATAATAATATTATTTTTTTTTAAATCTTCTGCAAAAAGCACGTCTTCGTAACCGTATTTATATAATTCATCATTAAACCGTGCACTTTCAAATACTGATTTATTAATTAAAAAATTTGCTCCTAAAAAACTCTTGTATGGCTTTTTACTTCTCTTTGATTGTGAAATTTCCTCTCTACTTTTCCCATAAAACCAACGCAAATAATTTTCACTAATTGGTCTTGTTTTTTCATAAATAATCCCACCACAATACACGCTTCCTTTATTAAATTGAATACATTTAATATAATTAAAAATAAAATTATTCGTTTCAGGTAAAACATCGGCATCTAAAAAAAGTAACCATTCATATTTAGCTTTTTCAACTAATAAATTTCTTATTTTACTCCTTCCAATATTACATTCTAATTTAATTAAACGCACATTTAAAATAGAACCAACACACTCATTTTCAACAGTAAATAAATTTGAACAGTCATCTAAACAGATAATCTCATACTTTATCTTAGTATTAATTAATTGTTTGTTTAAAACATCTATTAAAATTTTTATTTTATAATTATAAACAGGAATTAAAATAGAAATCATAGTGTTTTTTTAACTGCGCTGCTGCACAACTTCAAATAACTCACCGCCTTCGCACTTTATTGTTTTATTTGGAAATTTTAAAATAATGGCATAATCATGGGTTGCCATTAAAATAGTTTTTCCACTTTCATGAATTTCTTTTAAAACATTCATTACACCTACTGAAGTTGCAGGATCTAAATTTCCTGTTGGCTCATCGGCTAAAATTAAATCAGGATCATTTAGTAATGCTCTGGCAATTGCAACACGCTGCTGCTCACCACCAGATAGTTGAAATGGCATTTTAAAATCTTTTGTTTCCATACCAACTTTTCCTAAAACTTCCATTATTTTGGTTTTCATTTTAGCATTATCTTTCCAACCAGTTGCTTTTAAAACAAAACGTAAATTTTCAAAAACACTTCTATCATTCAGCAATTTAAAATCCTGAAATACAATCCCTAATTTTCTTCTTAAATAGGGAATTTCATTTTCTTTTAAAGTGTTTAAATTAAAACCAACAATACTTCCAGTACCATTTTCTAACGGTAAATCTCCATACAAAGTTTTCATTAAACTACTTTTTCCGCTCCCAGTTTTTCCAATTAGGTAAACGAATTCACCTTCATCAATTTTCAAATTAACATTTGATAAAACTAGGTTTTCTCTTTGAAAAATTTGAGCATTTTGCAGCATTAAAATGTTTTCTGGCATAGGAATTGTTATTTTAAACAAAACTAAATATTTAAATGTAAAGTTTCAACAATTTAGTAGTTAATAATTTTAAAGTATTTATTTTAATTCTGAACAAAAATGTTAATAAAGTTCTTTATTAAAAATATAACTTTACAATGCAATTTCAATAAAATATTACGTTATTACAATATAAGTTAAATACATTCAATTTTAATTAAAATGAATTCTAAAAAAATTGTTCCAGCAATATTAATGTTTCTGATAACATTTTCAATATCAGCACAAAAAACAGAAATTTACACCAATAATCTTAAAGAATATAACCACGCTGTTGAATTATATAAAAATAATTCTTTTGCTGCTGCACAGGAAAAATTTGAAAAAATAAAAAACAATTTTGATAATTTATCTGAACAAAAAGCAAACTGTGAATACTACATAGCTAACGCAGCAATTAGACTTGGGCAACAAAATGCCGATGAATTAATGCAAAATTTTGTGGATAAATATCCAACAAGCACAAAAAGAAATGGCGCTTTTTTAGATATTGCTGAGTATTATTTTACAACGGGCAACTATACGTATGCTGCAAAATGGTATTCTAAAGTAAAAACCATTAATTTATCTATACAAAAGGAAGAAGAATTTAACTTTAACTACGGATACTCTTTATTTGCTACTAAAAATTTTAAATCTGCTCAAAGCTATTTTTTAAACTTATTAGATTCTCAAAAATACGGAGCAAGAGCCAAATATTATTACGGATACATTGCATATGATAGCGATGATTATACCACAGCCGATAAATATTTAGGTGAAGTTGCCAACGATGCATCTTACAAAACAGATGTTTCTTATTATTTGGCAGATATGAATTTTAAATTAGGCAAATTTGAAAAAGCTATTGAAAACGGATTACCTTTATTAAAAACAGCCCGAGGAGTTGACCATTCAGAAATATCAAAAATTGTTGGAGAAAGTTATTTTAACCTTAAAAATTACAAAGAAGCCTTACCTCATTTAAACAATTACAAAGGTAAAAAAGGGAAATTTAACAACACAGATTTTTACTTATTAGGCTATTCTTCGTACAAACAAAACGATTATGAAAATGCTATTAACAATTTTAATAAAATTATTGATGGAACAAATAGCGTAGCACAAAACGCCTATTATCATTTAGCAGAATGTTATTTAAAATTAGGTAAAAAACAGGAAGCCTTAAATGCTTTTAGAAATGCTAGTCAAATGGAATTTGAGCAAGATATTAAAAAAGATGCTTGGTTAAATTATGCTAAATTAAGTTACGAAATTGGAAACCCTTACAAAAGTGTTCCAGATGTTTTAAAAGAATATATAGATTTATACCCAAATTCTACATCAAAAAATGAAATAAACGATTTAATTATAAGTGCATACGTAACATCTAAAGATTATAAAGGTGCGCTAGAATTCTTAAAAAACAAACGCACAACAAAAGAGCAAGGTATATTCCAAAAAGTGGCTTTTTATAGAGGCGTAGAACTATTTAATGAAGAAAATTATGCTGCTGCAAAAGAAAATTTCGAAAACTCTTTAACTGTTTCTATAGATGCCAATACTACTGCTCAAGCTACTTTTTGGAAAGGAGAAACTAACTATCGCTTAAATAATTTTAAAGAAGCCATTTCCGATTTTAGGAGTTTTATCTCAAAAAACAGTAAAACTTCTGAAAATGATGATATTAACTACAACTTAGGTTATGCCTATTTTAAACAAAAAGAATTTGAAAATGCCATAGATCAATTCAAAAAATATGTTGCAAAAAACAATACAGATCCAATAAAAAAGAATGACAGTTATTTAAGAATTGGTGATAGTTATTTTATAACCAGAGACTACAACAATACCATTGCATTTTACAACAAAGCAATTGATATGAAAGGTGTTGATACGGATTATGCGCAGTTTCAAAAAGCCATTAGCTACGGTTTAGTTGGTAATGAAACCGCCAAAATAAAAGAACTAAATTCCTTTTTAAAAACACATACCAAATCCGGTTATAGAGATGATGCACATTATGTATTAGGAAATTCTTACATCAACCAAAACCAACACAATTTAGCACTAGAAAATTTTGATAAATTAATTACCGACTTTAAAAGAAGCCCTTTAGTATCAAAAGCAATGCTAAAAAAAGGCCTAATCTATTATAATACCGATAAAAATGAACAAGCCTTAACAACTTATAAAACGGTTGTAAAACAATTTCCAAATTCGGCTGAAGCTAAACAAGCCATTAAAAATTCTCGTCAAATTTATGTAGATTTAGGTAGAGTTGATGAATATGCTACTTGGGTAAAAGATATAGATTTTGTAAACATTTCTGATGCCGAATTAGACAATGATATGTATGAATCTGCCGAAAAACAATACTTGCTAAACGATCATAAAAAATCAATTTTAAACTTTAAAAAGTATTTACAAAGTTTCCCAAATGGATTACATAAAATACAAGCAAACTTTTATTTAGCACAATCATTACAATCTAACAATGAAGCCAGTGAAGCAATAAAATATTATACGTTTATAATTGACCAAGAGCAAAATGAATTTACAGAAAACGCATTGTATAAATTAGCCGTAATTTATCTTGAAAAAAATAATTGGAATGCAGCAATTCCTGTTTTGGAACGTTTAGAAAAAGAAGCAGACCAATTACAAAATAAAACTTTTGCACAATCTAATTTAATGAAAGGTTATTACGCGGCTGAAAACTATACAAAAGCCGTAAGTTATGCCGAATTGGTTTTAACTAATGTAAAAGTTGAAGATAGAATTAAATCTGACGCTCATATAATTATTGCCAGAGCAGCCATAAAAACCAATAATTATACAAAAGCCAGAACTGCTTATAAAAAGGTAGAAGAAATTGCTGGAGGCGAACTAAAAGCTGAAGCATTATACTACAGCGCATATTTTGAAAATGCCGATGGAAGCTACAGAGTTTCAAATGAAATTGTTCAAAAACTGGCATCAGATTATTCTGCTTATAAATATTGGGGAGCAAAAGGGCTAATAGTAATGGCTAAAAATTATAATAATTTAAATGATGCTTATCAGGCAACTTATATTTTAGAAAGCGTTCAAAAAAACTTTGCAAATTTTAAAGATGTGGTTGATGAAGCAACTACAGAACTAAATAAAATTAAAACAGAACAAGCCAAAACAAACGAATCTGTAAAAAATTAAATTGACTATTTATTTCTATGAATCATAATTCAATTTCACCAGTAAAAAAACAACAAATGCAAAAGATTTTTATCACTTTTATATCCGTTTTAATTTCAAGTTTTTCTTTTGCTCAGGTTAAAAAAGACACTTTAAAAACAGAAGAAATTGTTGTTGAAAAACCATACACACCAACAATTTCAGACGCTTTTAAAGTAAAATCAAATCCAACTATAGAAAATGTAGCCAATTTTTCTAAAGAAAAAGTAGCATATAGTATTTTTTCAATTCCGGTTGCATCAACATTTACACCAACAAAAGGAAAAGCCCAAAGCATAGCCAGAGCTCCAAAACAACGTGTATTTCAAAATTATGTAAGTGCTGGGTTTGGCACCTATACAAGTCCATTTTTTGAAGCATTTGTGCATACGGGAGATTCCAGATATAATGATTATGGCATTTTTATAAATCATTATTCATCTGAAGGAGGTATAAAAGATGTTCTATTAAACGATAATTTTTCCGATACCAGAATTGATTTATTTTACAAACAATTTGACCGTGATTTTAATTGGCAAATAAATGGAGGTATTCAAAGACAACAATATAATTATTACGGACTCTCAAATGATATAGTATTTGATGAAAGCTTTTTAAACAGTTTAGATGAAAAGCAAATTTACAAAACAATTTATGCAGGCGGAAAAATTGATTTTAATAGTGGCATATTAACAAATGCAACCGCAGAACTTGTAAATTTTACCGATTATTACGATAGTAATGAAATACGATTGCTTGCAAAACCTACTATTGAGTTTCCTATCTCTTCGGAAATAATTAGCACACAATTTTTAGTAGATATTGTTACAGGTAAATTTCAACAAGAATACACCTCAACTTCAAACTTAAAACATAGTTTTATAAACTTAGGGGCAAGTCCTAATTTTGAAGTTTTACGTGAAAATTTAACCGTTAATTTAGGCGCTAAAATTTATTATTCTAATGATTTGGAGCGAAAAATAAATAAATTTTACGCATATCCAAATGTATCGGCATCTGTTAAAATTGTAGATGATATTTTTATTTTAGTAGCTGGTGTAAATGGCGATTTAATTCAGAATACTTATAAAGATTTTTCTGAAGAAAATCCATACATCTCTCCTACTTTAACCATTTTACAAACCGACAAACAATACAATGCTTTTGTTGGCGCCAAAGGTAAACTAGCTTCAAATATTGGGTTTAATTTTAACGTTAGCCATAGTAACGAATACAACAAACCTTTATTTATTCAAAATCAAACTAAAACAGATGGTACTATTTTAGTAACTGAAAGTTATGAAGCAGGTAACTCATACAATGTTATTTATGATGATATAAAAACCTTAAGCGTTTTTGGTGAAATAACCATTGAAGTATCAAAAGAACTTAATTTTGGCTCAACTATAAACTATTCAAATTATTCAACTACCAATGAAATTGAAGCTTGGAATTTACCAACATTAACCGCTACTATTTCTGGAGATTTTCAAAAAAATAAATGGTTTGCAGGCGCTAAATTGTATTTTAGAGGAGAAACACAAGATTTTGTTATTCCGTATAACCCAACAGCAACATTTGGCTCAATTGTTAAAAATGATGCTTATTTAGATTTAAACTTAAACGGAGGCTATAATTTTACCGATAGATTAACCGCATTTGCAAAAATAAACAATGCTCTTGGCAGTAAATACTATTCATTTAAAAATTACCAAGTACAAACATTACAAGCCTTAGCAGGAATAACTTATAAATTTGATTTATAAAATACATATAACCAATGTTCAACTTTTTTGTGTAGTTTTATCTTTTCAAAAAAAAACTACACAAAAATGAAGCGTATTAGTATCTCAGCAATCCTGCTAATTTTTATAATTTCTTGTAACCAAAACAAAACAAATTCTACAATAGAAACAACTGTTAATAAAACAGATTCTATAACAATAAAAAACATATTTAATACTGCTTTAACTCAAGGTCAATCTTACCAATGGTTAGATTATTTGTCGAATGAAATTGGCGGCAGATTATCTGGCTCTCCAGAATCTTTAAAAGCTATTTCATGGGGAGAAGAATTAATGAAAAGCCTTGCATTTGATAAAGTTTGGCTACAAGACGTTATGGTTCCAAATTGGAAAAGAGGTGAAAAAGAAATCGCATATTTTACAGTAAACAATACTAAGTTTAATGTTCCTATTTGCGCTTTAGGAGGTTCAATAGCAACCCCAAAAGAAGGTATTACAGCCGAAGTAATTGAAGTAAAAAGTTTAGAAGAAGCCCAACAATTAGGAGAAAAATTGAGAGGAAAAATTGTTTTTTTTAATGGCCCTTTTGATGATACTCATATTCAAACTTTTAAAGCCTACAGCGGTTGTGCTGGCCAACGTTATAGCGGTGCAAAAGTTACTGGAGAATTTGGTGTAGCTGGGGTAATTGTTCGTTCTTTAACGCATAATATTGATGATTATCCACATACCGGCGCAATGAGTTATGATGATTTACCTGAAGATAAAAAAGTACCAACTGCAGCCATAAGTACCAAAGCAGCAAATTTATTAAGTGAAAAATTAAAAGAAAATCCATCATTAAAATTCTATTTTAAACAAAGTTGTGTAACCTTACCTGATGAGCCTTCATATAACGTAATTGGAGAAATAATTGGTAGTGAGTTTCCTAATAAAATTATTACAGTTGGCGGGCATTTAGACTCTTGGGATTTAGGAGATGGAGCACATGATGATGGTGCTGGCATTGTTCAATCTATAGAAGTGTTACGCTTATTTAAATTAAACGGTATAAAACCAAAACACACTATTAGATGTGTACTATTTATTAATGAAGAGAATGGTTTACGCGGCGGAAAAAAATATGCCGAAGAAGCAAAAGCTAAAAATGAAAATCATATTGCAGCATTAGAATCAGATTCTGGTGGCTTTACACCTCGTGGTTTTTCTTTTGATGCCAACAACACTAATACTAACTTACTTTTAAGTTGGAAACCTCTTTTAGCTCCGTATGGATTGCATGATATAGAAGAAGGTCATGCAGGTTCAGATATTGGGCCTTTAAAATCTGAAACCATATCGTTATTTGGGTACAAACCAGATTCTCAACGTTATTTCGATTATCATCATGCTGCAACAGATACTTTCGATAAAATAAATAAAAGAGAATTAGAATTAGGAGCGGCATCAATGGCATCATTAGTATATTTATTAGACACCTATTTAAATTAAAATTTGTATTTTAATTTAAATTACTATTATTCCTGCGTAGTAAGGAATTACCAAACTCATTAAAAATAAAATCAATGAAAAATTTATTTCTTTTTTTAGCAATTTCAACAATTTTAATGTCTTGTTCAAATAAAATTGAAGTTGACACTATTGTTATAAATGCGAATGTTTATACAGTTAATAACGAATTTAAGAAAGCAGAATCTTTTGCTATTAAAGATGGTAAAATTATTGCCATTGGCACTTCTGTTGAAATTCAACTAAACTATAAACCCATAAACATTATAAATGCTCAAGGAAAAACTATTGTACCTGGTTTTATTGATGCACATTGCCATTTTTATGGATTAGGATTACAACAGCAAAAAGTAAATTTAGAAGGCACCAAAAGTTTTAATGAGGTTATAGAACGTATTGTTGCTTTTCAAAAAGAAAAAAATGTAAGTTATATTACTGGTAGAGGTTGGGATCAAAACGATTGGGATATTAAAGAATTTCCTACAAAAGAAAAATTAGATTCTTTATTTCCAACTACTCCAATTGCAGTAACAAGAATAGATGGTCACGCTTTATTAGCAAATCAAGCAGCAATTGATTTGGCCGGAATTACAATAAAAACACCCTTTACTGGTGGAGAAATTTTACAAAAAAATGGAAAATTAACTGGAATATTTATTGATGCTCCAATGGAATTGATTGAAGCAAAAATTCCTGCACCATCAAAATCAGAACAAATTCAAGCTTTAAAAGATGCAGAAAAAATCTGTTTTAATTCTGGTTTAACAACTGTAGATGATGCAGGGCTTTCTAAAGATGTTATTGAACTTATTGATAGTTTACAACAAACAGGCGATTTAAAGATTAGAATATATGCAATGGTTTCTGTAAGTGATGAAAATATAGATTATTTCACTAAAAAAGGAATTATTAAAACCGATTTGCTAAATGTTAGATCGTTTAAAGTTTATGCTGATGGTGCTTTAGGCTCGCGAGGCGCAGCAATGAAACAACCCTATAGCGATCAACACAACCATTATGGAGCATTAGTTACTCCGTTAAAAGATTTAAGAAAATACGCAATAAAAATAGCTGCATCTAATTATCAAATGAACACTCACGCTATTGGAGATTCTGCCAACTATGTGATGTTAAGAGCTTACAAAGATGTATTAAAAGCTAAAAACGATAGACGATGGAGAATTGAACATGCTCAAATTGTTGATAAATCGGACTTTATCTATTTTAATAATGTAATTCCATCTGTACAACCAACACACGCTACAAGTGATATGTATTGGGCTGAGGATAGAGTTGGCGCTGAAAGAATTAAAGGAGCTTACGCTTATAAAGATTTATTAAATACTTATGGCAAAATTGCTCTAGGTACAGATTTTCCAGTAGAAAAAGTTAGTCCGTTATTAACTTTTTACGCAGCAGTAGCAAGAAAAGATTTACAAGGTTTTCCTGCGAACGGATTCCAACCTGAAAATGCATTATCAAGAGAACAAACTTTAAAAGGTATGACCATTTGGGCTGCATATTCCAACTTTGAAGAACATGAAAAAGGCAGTATTGAAATTGGAAAATTTGCAGATTTTGTAATTCTTGATAAAAACATTATGGAAATTGAAGAGTCTAAAATTCCATCTATAAAAATTGAAGGAACCTATATTGCAGGGATAAAAGTAAACTAATTATTTAAATTACTAGCCTTATATTTTTTTATGGACTCTATTAAGTTTTCAGACAATTTATGTAACCACTTTAATTGCTCAGAAACCAACAAATTTTCCTTTAAATGAGCTCCTGTAATTGGAGAATGCTCCATTCCATCGGCTATTTCAGCATCTCTTTTGTCTGAAAGTTTGTTAAACGCTTTTTCGTAAGAGTTTTCTGCTTCCGTAATTGAAAGACTTGTTTTCTCTGGACTTATAGTCGTTCCATCAAGAATACTTATTGCTGTTTTTATATTTAAACAAATATTTTCAACATAAATATCAAACTCCATTGGAGCTGCAGATGTTTTGTTATTTCTAAAATAAGAGCCAAGTGCCGTTAATGAT
>NZ_JBFHHX010000106.1:0-11602 GCF_041596795.1 Lutibacter sp. | reverse complement strand
GTTGCTGGAAATTTTGACTATTTGTTAAAAATAATTACCCCAAATATTAAATCGTATCAGTTGTTTTTAAAAAACAAATTATCGGTTTTAGAATCTGTTGCAAATGTGCAAAGTAATTTTGTTATGAGTGCTGTAAAAGACAATACTACATTAAATATTATGGCGTAAAAAAAAGCTGTTTTAGAACCTAAATTTCCGTCAACCTGAATTTATTCAGCATGACGACTTCCTAGATTTTTAAAACAGCCTTTTTAATGGTATTTAAAACAACTACTTAGTAGCAGCTACTTTAAATGAAATTTCAAATTCATCATTGATAAATTTATCTTTTAAATCATCAAAAAACTTTTGAGATTTGTATTGAATATCAAATTCTGTTCTGTCAATTTTAAATGTTTCTCCAACAAGCTCAACTCCTGTAGCTGTTTGAGTTATAGTTACTGGGAATTCAATACTTTTTGTAATTCCTTTAACTGTTAAATCTCCTTTTACCACGGTAGTTTCACCGTTTACAACCTCTACAATTTTAAATGTTGCTGTTGGGTTATTTTCTACATTAAAAAAGTCACTGTTTTTTAAATGACCTAATAATTTTGCATTGTTTTCATCATCTGCAGGGATATCTAAAACTACCATTGAATTCATATCAAAAGTAAAATCACCAGCAGTTAATTTTCCGTCAGCAACTACTAGGTTACCTTCTTTAATAGCTACGGTTCCGTCATGAGTTCCTGTAGGTTTAAAACCTTTCCAGTTTAAAATTGAGCTTTCTACAGTTGCGGTGTATGTTCCATCTGCAATAGTTTCAACTTCAGGTGTTGCAACAACAGCCTCAGTTTCTTTTGGTTTATCGTTTTTACAAGCAATAAAAGATGCACTTACCATAAGTGCCAAAATCATAATTTTTTTCATTTTTTGTTTTAATTTAATTAGTATTAAATGTAATAGTATTGCAAAATAACAAATACTTACTCATTATTTTTCTATTTAAGAATTCTTTAACTATTTAGGAACCTACTTCTTTTAAAATAATTTGCTCTACATTCTTATTTACCAATAACTTAAAAAACTCTTTTAATTCTTTATAATTTTCAGCGGGATACGCAGCTGCTTCTATTTTTAACAATGAAAACACATTAATTTTAGCTCCTGTTACTAATATTTTAAATTGATACACACCCATATTATTTGGTAATCCGATGTTAATACTTTCAGGAATTGATTCAATCTCATAACCATCTGGTATATTTATACTAATAATATCTTTATTGCTAAAAGGCGCTCCAAAATCTATAGGATATTCTCTGTTTTCTAGTTTAAAAGGATTTTTAGTAGTAGCAGTAAAAAATAGTGGTTTAAAGTAAATTTTACCTCCAATAATATCAACTGCATTTTTTTTATTGAACTTATAGAGTTCTACAATTGACTTATCAATATTTTGTATATTAACAACTTTAAAGTCTAAAATTTCTATTTTTTCAGCATCTTCATTTTTTTCAATTATTTTATCATCAGAACTGTTTGCAAATTTATTTCTATAATTAAACCCACTATTGTTAATATACATTGTTCTTTTTAACCCTTCAATTTCACCATTTGTTTTTATTGAAATATCTAAAGTATTATTTGTTTCAGATAATGCTTTTGGTATTAAATTTACCCAAGTTGATGAACCAGAGTCTCTAACAATACGGCCTTGCCAATTTAAAGCACGTAATGGTAATATATTTGGCGTGCTGTATAATTCTGTTGCATCTAATAAAACAACATCATTTTCAACTTCCAAGCCTGCAATCACATAATTAAATCCGTCAATTGTTGGAAAAATTGGAATACCATTATCTCTAGTGCTTAAAATAACCGGATTTGCAGAAAGTCCAGCTTCTCGGAGCATTGCTATTAAAATAAAATTGATGTCGGCTACATTTCCAATGCCGTTTTTATAGGCTTCTCTTACACCATTGTAGGTGAAAATTCCTTCAACCTTATTCCACTTTACTTTTTGTTTTACAAAGGCCAAAATATTTGATACTAGTTGCTGTTTGTTCCCAGCAGATTTTGCAATTATTGCGTTTAAATCGTCTTTAAAATAGCCTGATTTTTCCAATTCTAAACCAAAATCACTATTCTTATAAATAGTTTTAGTTACATCTTCCCACGATTGAGAAAAATACTCAATTGGAGTTTGAGGCCAATTTACAAAGGCTAATTCAAAATGTAAAGTTGTTGCGTAATTTTTAATATTATTAACAAAAGGCTCTTCAATAATAGCAGGAATGTTTTCATTGTCTATTTTTGTTACATTTGTTTTAAAGTCAATTTTTTGAGTTGAAAAGTTTGTATGGGTTGATGAAAATCCAGAGCCCTGAGGTCTTGAAGAACTACTTATCAAAATATTATCATATTTAGTACTAGACATTGAATTGATTTTATAATACCCTGTTTCTTTTAAATTAAAACTATAATACTCAGGGATTTCAATAGATGCTTCAAATTTTTTAATTGGTATACTACTTTGTAGTACAATTTTATCAATACTTTTATACGGAGAAATTATACTGTATTTCCATTCAATAATACAACCATCAACAATATTTGGCATTGTAAATTTATCTACAGACCAATATTTATTTTGTTTCTCTGTAAATATTTCATTGTTTTTTAATTTATAAGATTCTACTTTCCCATTTTCTAAAACGTAAGTTTTAGCTTCCTGAATATTTATTTTTTCAATTTCAGAACCGCTTGGCGTATAGTATTTTATTTCTTTGGTTGCCCAATCGTACCCTTCTTTGTTATATATTTTTATACGCTCTTGAACTTCCGTTACCAATTTAAACCCTTCATTTTGACTATAATCAAAATACACGCGCCTATTTACATAAAGTTTAACTGCATTGGCAGTTGAATCTGCACTGTATACTTTTTCTAAAAGTTCTTCTTTAGATATTTTACCTACTCTGTAATCTTGTGCTTTTAAGTTTTTAAAACAAATTAAAACTACACATAAAATTAAAACCTTTTTCATAACGTTTTTGCTTTTAAAATAATTTTTACATTATCGTTTATATTAATATCATTTTTAAAATTTCTATAATTTTCATATTCTTCCGGCTCATATTTTCCGGTCTCTATTTGTAGTTTTCTTTTATACAAATAATTACTATCATCAATTTTTATAAGTTCTATAGAATACGTTCCGAATTTTGAAACAATTTCTTTGTTTTCTGGCATATATTCAATTTCAAAAGTAGCAGGAAGTTTAATTTCAACTTCATCTACATCTACATAACCTCTGGAAATTTCAAAAGGCAACTTTCTATTTCTTATGCGTTTTGGAATTATTGAATTTTTGTTAAAAGCATTTACTATAAAAAGCATTTTATCACCGCTAAACGATGCATAATTAGATGCTGAAAACACCAAATTCTCTTCATATTTTGCATTATCCTTATTGTTTAATACTTCTATTTTTGAAAAAATAATATTATCAATAGTATTAAAATACGCTTTAAACTGAGTGTCTAATTCCGTTGGATTTTTACCTTCATAATTATGTAAATTATCATTGTATTGGGTTCCGGTAGATTCAATTTTAACATTGGCATTTATTGATCCATCGCTATTTATAGTGTAGCTACCTTTTGTAAATTGAAGGTTATTTTCTGTTTTGTAAACCGTAGTTTTTTGAAGCTCACCACCTTCTGGTTTTATTACAATTACTTGTCTATCATCGGTAAAATTAGCAATGTAACCAAACGGAACTTTTTGACTTGTGCACTCCAGCCAAATATCGCCCTGTTCAGTTGGTAAGTTTAAAATTACATGATTCCCTTGTATACTAGGCGAGTTAAAATCCATATTTAGTCGCTCAAAGCCACCATAAAGCTCTGTAAAATATGATGTTACACCAACCGCATTCAACAAAGATTTTGTGTAATTAGTTAGTGCTTTACAATCTCCATATCCCAACCTATCTACTTCACTTGCCAACATTGGTTTTAATGCTCCAATACCAACTTGTACGCTTATATATCTGGTCTTTTCTTGTACATATTGGTAAATTATTTTCGCTTTTTCTATATCATTTTTAGCGTTTTTAACCAATAAATTTGCCTTAGCAATGGTTTCATCGCTTAAATTACTAACATCTTTATATAAATTATCATATTCCCATTTTCCCAACTCTTTCCAGTTAGAAGCTTCACCAGATTTTCCATCGACATAAAATTGATTAGCTGCTATTTTTACATTAGGCAAAAGTTCTTTTAATGAAATACTTAAAGGTTCATTATTTATAGGTTGTAAATTAGAAAGTGTATAATTTAAAGAATTATCTTTTTTAACTTTTTCTACATTATAAGTATCAAAATTAACTTCTCGTACATTTAAACTCAAGTCATTACTATAACTAATTTTATAGGAAGCAGATAACAAACCTGTTTCAAAATCTGTTAAAGGATTCCAACTGGGAATAAAAGCAGTATTTGACGTTTCTATTTCGTACTCAAAATAAATTGTATAAGGATAAGTTGAAGGAATATGCTCAAAATAAAGCATTCTATTATCGGCAAATAAAGTTCCGCCATCAACCTGACTTACATCTTTATACTCTTTGCTTTTTACTTTTTTTACTTCAATTCCGGCTGCATTATAAATAATAGTTGAAACATTTTTTATTCGCCTACTATTATCATAAGGAATTACAACATATCTATTAGAATCGCCAAATTTATTAAACACTGTTGTGGCGTTTGAAACCGTGTAATTCATTGATTTTTGGGATTTTAAAACAACATTTACAGTATTAAACAAAATAACAGAATGCGCATCTTGCTTTAAGTTTTCTGGGATAGAATTACTGTTGAAATTAAAATTTTGTGAGTGAATTAGGTAAATAGTAAACAAAAAAATTAATACGAGTAATTTTGTTTTTTTCATAGCATGCAAATTTTATTAAAAGTACAAAAAATTCTTTTATTGCTGTATGATAAATCTCATATTTAAAATTACTCTCGTAATTTAGAATCTATTAAAATAGTAACAGGTCCATCATTAAGTAACGAAACTTTCATATCTGCACCAAATTCTCCTGTTCCAATAGGTTTTCCAAGTTTATTTTCAAATTCTTTTACAAAACTTTCATACAAAGGAATTGCAATTTCAGGTTTTGCAGCTTTTATATAAGAAGGACGGTTTCCTTTTTTTGTACTGGCTTGTAATGTAAATTGGCTTACAACAATAGCTTCTCCGTTAATGTCTATTAATGATTTGTTCATCACATCATTTTCATCATTAAAAATACGAAGATTTACAATTTTTTTTGTCAACCAATCAATATCTTCGGTTGTATCTTCATTTTCAATTCCAACTAAAATTAAAAGACCAGTATTAATTTTACTTACAATTTTATTATTAATTGTTACCGAAGCTTCTGTAACTCTTTGAATAACGGTTTTCATAAAAATTAACTATAAATATCGGTTCTATAATGTTCTTCATCACCTTCCACCATTTGTACATAACTATTGTATCTGGATTGCGCAATTTCACCACTTTCAACAGCATCTTTTATAGCACATTTTGGCTCGTTTATATGCAAACAATTATTGAATTTACATTTAGATTTAAGTTTAAAAAACTCAGGAAAATAATCAGTAATTTGTTCTGGTTGAAAATCTACCACACCAAAACCTTTTATTCCTGGAGTATCAATTATAAAACCACCAAAGCTAAGTTCAAACATTTCGGCAAAAGTTGTAGTATGTTGCCCTTGTTTGTGTTGTTTAGAAATCTCTGCAGTTTTTAAATTTAATGAAGGTTCTATGGCATTAATTAATGTTGATTTTCCAACACCTGAATGACCCGAAAACATAGTTGTTTTATCTTTCATTAATTCTTTAACCTCCTCCAATCCAATTTTTTTAGTTCCGGAAATAGCAATACATTGATAACCAATATCAGAATAAATAGCATCTAAATTTGCTAATTTATCTAACTGATCATCATCATAAGAATCTAATTTATTAAAAAGTAGTATTGCAGGAATATTGTAGGCTTCTGCAGTGGCCAAAAAACGATCTATAAAGCCTGTAAACGTTGGTGGATTATCTATAGTAACAACTAAAAAAGCAATATCAATATTAGCGGCTATAATGTGCGTTTGTTTGGATAGATTAACTGATTTTCTAATGATATAATTTTTTCTATCAAAAATCTCATTAATAACACCTGTAGTTTTACCAGGTTCAAATTCAAACTTTACATGGTCACCTACTGTAACAGGATTGGTACTTTTTATACCTTTTATTCTAAACTTTCCTTTTAGTCTACAATCAATTCTTTCACCTGTTTTTGTGTAAACGGTGTACCAACTACCTGTAGATTTTGTTACAATACCTTCCATTGTGGCAAATATACTTTAAAAAAGTATGAAGCAGCAAAAGTTTAAAAAAAAGAGGCTGTGCAAAAAGTGAAATTTTCGTCAACATGAACTTGATTACGTATCCATTTTATATTTTATTTATGGAATTCGTGAATATTCGTTTCAGGTTCTCATATTAATTGATAATACGTATATTGAGATTCTGAATCAAGTTCAGAATGACGATTCTAAATGCTTTTTGAACAGCCTCTTTAAATTTATTTTACATTATGTTGAATATTAATAGACTCAACGTGTATTGCTTTAAATACTTCTTCTACAAATTCTCTGCTTAAACCTTTATCGGCACCAGCTTGAACCATTGCAGCTAAAATATCTGCCCATCTTCCACTTTGAAGAATTGCCACATTTTCTTTATGTTTTAATCGTCCAATAGCTTCTGCAATTGTCATTCTATCAGCTAAAATATCAATAATTGAATTATCAATTAAATCTAGCTCTTTTCTATGCATGTTTAGTTTACGTTGAAACTCTTCACCAGAACTACTTTGTTGACGAATTTTCAAATCTAAGGTCATTTGGTGTAAAGCTGCAGGTGTAATTTGTTGTGCAGCATCACTCCAAGCTTTGTCTGGATCAATATGTGTTTCCACCATTAAACCATCATAGTTTAAATCTAATGCAGTTTGAGAAACATCTAACAACGTATCTCTACGACCACAAATATGTGATGGATCTAAAATTAAAGGTAAATTTGGGAATTCCTTTTTTAATTCAATAGCTAAATGCCATTTTGGTTTGTTTCTGTAATGTAAAGAATTGTATGTAGAAAAACCTCTGTGAATTACTCCTAATTGAGAAATACCAGCTGCCTGAAAACGCTCAACACCACCTAACCATAAAGGTAAATCTGGGTTTACAGGGTTTTTAACCAATACTGGCTTGTTCACTCCTTTTAAAGCATCTGCAATTTCTTGTACTGCAAAAGGATTTACAGTTGTTCTTGCTCCAATCCAAAGGATATCAATATCATATTTTAAAGCTAACTCAACGTGTTGTGCGTTACCAACTTCTGTTGTAACCAACATTCCAGTTTCTTCTTTTACTTTTTGCAACCAAGGTAATCCAATTTCTCCAACACCTTCAAAACCTCCTGGTCTTGTTCTTGGTTTCCAAATACCAGCTCTAAAAACATTAGCATCAGTATCTTTTAATAAATGTGCTGTTTTTAACACTTGATCTTCAGTTTCAGCACTACAAGGTCCTGCTATTACAATTGGATGAGATAATCCCATATCATCTAACCACTTTCTGTTCTCTTTAGTAATTTCCATTTTTAATTTAGTTATGTTATTATTTTAATATTTTATTCTATTTAATTCCGTTTAATATAGTTTTAATATAGTTGGTACTTTTCATAGTTTCAGTTAATGCTTCACTATTATTAGTTTCAACCATTTCTTTAAATTCATTTAAATTTTTAATGTATTCTTCTAAAGATCTTATTAAATTCTCTTTATTTTGAAGAAATATTGGTGTCCAAGTTGATGCCGAACTTTTTGCTAAACGCACTGTTGATGCAAAACCTGTACTTGCCATATCAAAAATAGCTTGTTCGTTTTTTTCAATTTCTAAAACTGTTTTTCCCAACATAAAAGAACTAACGTGCGATAGATGCGAAACATATGCAATATGTCTATCGTGTTCTACAGGATTCATCAATTTTATTCTCATATTTAATTTTTTAAACAAGCTTAAAGCTTTGTCTAAAATTTTCCAATCACTTTTATCTGATTCGCAAATAATATTCACTTTTGAATCGAACAAATTTAATATGGCCGCTTCTGGTCCTGAAAATTCTGTACCTGCTAAAGGATGTGCCGCCACATAATTTTTACGCTTTGGATGATTTTCAATAGCCAAACATATATTATTTTTTACCGAACCTACATCAAAAACCAAGGTATCATCTGAAATAACATTTAATACATCAATAGCTACTTTTGAAATTATATCAACTGGAACAGCAATAATTACAACTGAAGCATTTTTAATAGCTCCAAATTCAATTTCACTATCTATAATTCCTAATTCTTTTGCTTTTTTAATATGTTCTGGGTTATGATCAATTCCATAAACCTCACATTCCATACGTTGTTTTAAATCCAACGCTAATGAACCACCTATTAAACCCAACCCAATAACAACTATTTTTTCCATTTTATTAATTTTAAGCTGTTATTCTATTTAAAACTTCTGTTAAGGTTGCCTCATCTACACATAAAGAAGCACGAATATAACCTTCTCCATTGGTTCCAAAAATAGTTCCTGGAGTAATAAACACATCTTTTTCGTACAATAATTTATCTGTTAAGGCTTCTGAAGTTTGTCCTTCAGGAATTTTTGCCCATACAAATAACCCTCCTATAGCTGGATTATATGTGCAGTTTAACGCATCAAATATTTGCCACACCAAAGCCCTTCTTTTCTCATAAATTTTGTTCAATTGCTGAAACCAATCATTCGATAATTTAAAAGCTTCTACTGCTCCTTTTTGAATTCCTAAAAACATACCAGAATCCATATTGCTTTTTACTTCTAATATTGTTTTAATAATTTGCGCATCACCTACAACCATTCCAACTCTCCAGCCTGCCATATTAAAAGTTTTACTTAATGAATTTAGTTCTATAGCTACATCTTTTGCGCCATCAACCTCCAAAATACTAATTGGATTTTCATTTAAAATAAAACTATACGGATTGTCATTTACAATTAAAATAGTATGCTTTTTAGCAAATGCTATTAATTGTTTAAAATCTTCTTTAGTTGCAACGGCTCCAGTTGGCATGTGCGGGTAATTTACCCACATTATTTTTACTTTAGTAAGGTCGTTTTTTTCAATTTCTTCAAAATTTGGCAACCAATTATTTTCAACGTTTAAATTGTAAAAAATACTTGTAGCTTCTACCAAATTGGTTACAGATGCATACGTTGGATACCCTGGATTTGGAATTAAAACCTGATCTCCTTTATTTAAAAACGCTAAAGAAATATGCATAATTCCTTCTTTTGAACCCATTAATGGTAATATTTCAGAAGCCGGATTTAATGTAACATTATATTTTTCTTTATAAAATTGAGCCATTCCATCACGTAACTCAGGTATTCCTTGGTAACTTTGGTACTGATGTGCATTTGGCAATTCTACTGCGTTTTTTATAGCTTCAATAACCTTTGTTGAAGGATGCAAATCTGGACTGCCAATTGCAATATTAATTACTGGTTTTCCAGCGTTTCTTAAAGCAGCTACTTCTCTTAATTTCATAGAGAAATAGTATTCTTTTACATTGTTTAACCTATCTGCTTTTTGTATCATTATCTTTTACTTTTATTGTATTCGCCTAAAACTGTTAATGCTGCTACTTTGTCTTTAATTTCAGTTATTGCATTATAATAATCTGCATAACTATCAAAAATAAAATCGGCAAAAAAGGCATATTTCCAAGGTGTATCAATTACTGGCATCGATTGTATTTTAGACAAATTTAAATTGTGTTTTGCTAAAATTGTAAGTACCGTTGCCAAACTGCCTGTATCATCACTAGTAATAAATTTTATTGATGCTTTGTTTGATGAAACACTGGTTCTGTTTTCGGTTCCTGTGAGAATAAAAAAACGTGTTGAATTATCTTTAATTGTTTGAATTTCTGGTGCAATTATATTTAACTTATAAGTTTCTGCTGCTAAGTTACTGGCAATTGCTCCAACTCCTTTTAATTGCTTGTCTTGTATTCTTTTTGCAACCGAAGCTGTATCCTTATCTTCAATTAACTTAATATGAGGATAATTTTTAAAGAAACTATGACATTGTAGTAAGGCCATTGGATGCGAATACACTTCTGAAATATCCTCTATTGTTTGACCAGGAAGCCCCATTAAATTATGACAAATGGATAAATAATATTCACCGCTTATTGCTAAGTTATTATCATCTATTAATGCGTAATTTGGTAAAATTGCTCCTGCAATAGAATTTTCAATAGCCATTATTAGCACTTCTGCTTTTTTATCTAACAATAATTTTGGCATTTCACTGAATGACAAACATTCAATCAAATCTATATTTCCACCAAAATATTGATCTGCAACTATATGGTGAAATGATCCTTTAATTCCTTGTATTGCTACTCTCATTTTTATTTACATCAAAAAAAAGGTCCCGAAAAACTTTCGAGACCTTATTATATATTTTTTTATTATTTAAATATCACGTATAAAGCCTCATCTCTTATTGCTAAAATAAAAGTAAAAATAGAAGCTATTATAAGTGTTATTCGTTATCATTATCTAAAATTATGACAGCAAATCTATACATTAATTTTATAAAAACAAGATTTTTTTGAACAAAAAACGAAGAGTTATGAATATTTCAAAAAAAACGAGATAAAAATATTTTTTTAATAATTTTTATCTCGTTTTTAATATTTATTTACTTTAAAATTTCAACAGGGATAATTAAAATCTAAAAAATAACTTTAATTATAGACTTAAAACAGCTGAATTTGCAACTGCATTTCTATCAATTTTTTTCACTAAACCTTGTAATACTTTTCCTGGGCCAACTTCAATAAATTCAGTTGCTCCATCTTCAATCATTTGTTGTACAGATTGTGTCCATCGTACTGGAGCTGTTAATTGAGCAATTAAATTTTCTTTAATTTCTTCAGGATTT
Source organism: Lutibacter sp. (assembly GCF_041596795.1). Taxonomy (GTDB): domain Bacteria; phylum Bacteroidota; class Bacteroidia; order Flavobacteriales; family Flavobacteriaceae; genus Lutibacter. Next base: position 482 of record NZ_JBFHHX010000106.1, on the reverse strand, counting down.
GAAACTGCTTTTGCTACAACATTTTGATAAATTGGACATGTTGGCTCACTAAAAACAGTATTTTTAATAGCTTCTGCCAATTCTTCTCTTGCAGGCTCCATTAACGGTGAATGAAATGCGCCACCAACAGGTAATTTAAGTGCACGTTTTGCACCTTTTTCAAGTAATACAGCACACGCTTTATCAATTGCTTCCATTTCTCCAGAAATAACTAATTGACCTGGGCAGTTATAATTTGCAGCAACTACTACTCCTTCTATTTGAGCGCAAACTTCTTCTACAATTGCATCATCTAAATTTAAAACAGCTGCCATTGTAGATTGTTGTTTTTCACAAGCTTTTTGCATTGCTAAAGCTCTTTTTGATACTAATTTTAATCCGTCTTCAAAAGTTAAAACACCATTTGCAACTAATGCAGAAAGTTCACCTAAAGAATGCCCTGCAACCATTTCTGGTTTAAAACTATCACCTAATGTTTTTGC
>NZ_JBFHHX010000105.1:0-11662 GCF_041596795.1 Lutibacter sp. | reverse complement strand
AGACCAGAAGTTACCCCATCTGTTTGCTGAAGGGAATCTTGAAGATCCTTCTCTTCTGTATGTAGCGTCTAAATAATATTTGTTAGAGAAAGAATAGTTAAATAATCCTAAATAAGAACCAATCATCCAATCTGTATACGCTCCATAAGCATCAAGAATTGTACCTGCTGAATCTAAAGTTTGTAAGTTTCCAGTTACAAATCCTTCACCTTCAGCACCAACATAATTTGTTTTGTTTTTTTGGTACTCTTGAATTAAATTAAATTCTAAGTTATGGTCGTTTCCAATTTGAAATTTATATTGTAAAGAGTTTTGAGTAACCCAGTTAAATCTTTGAGTATTCAATTCATATAAATATCCTCCAGTATCAGCATCATCACCATAATCTTTATCACCATATTGTTTGTAATCAGAAACAATATAATCAGCAGAGAACTTTGTTTTAAAAGTTAAATTCTCTAGTATTTTCCATGAAAGATCATTATTTGTAGTTAAACGAGTTGTAACATTTTGATAAATGTTATTCTCCATTACGTATAACGTATTGTATAATGGTAAATCATCTCCTAAATAATAACTTCCATCATCATTATATGCAGGAAGGTAAGAAGGCATAAAATATTTTGTTAAATATGGATTTGAGAAATAAGCACTGTTATCTAAAAATCCATTTTGTGTCATTGTTGAAAAAGAGTTTTTAGTAGAATATTTTATTTTATCACTAAAATCTTTTGTCAAGTTCAATTGACCTGTAATTCTTTCAAAATCTACTCCAATAACTGTAGCTTCAGAACTATTGTATCCAATAGATGAATAGAAATTATAATCATCACCACCACCACGAGCAGATAAGTCATATGTTTGAGAGATAGCATTATCATTAGAAATTAAATCTCCCCAACTTGTGTCTGTAACACCATCCCAAGCAGAATAACCAATAGCCTCTGTAAATAATTCATCCCATTGAGAAGCAGTAAGTACTTTATGTCCTTCAACAGCGTTGTTAGACCATCCGTAGCTAGTACCAAAGTTAAACTGTGTTTTACCAGCTTTACCGTTTTTAGTTGTAATTACAATTACCCCATTAGAACCTCTAGCACCGTATGCTGAAGTTGCAGACGCATCTTTTAATACAGTTACACTTTCTATGTTGTTTCCGTTAAAAGAAGCTAAACTTGATAAGTTAGAAGTTTCTGAATATCCAGAGATATCACCATTAATCATTGGAACTCCATCAATAACATATAAAGGCTCATTGTTAGAAGTAATAGAACTTACCCCTCTAATTCTGATGTTTTGAACAGATCCTGGTGTACCTGAAGTAGAAGAGATGCTTAAACCAGCAACTTTACCTTGTAAAACTTGGTCAACACTAGTAACTGGTGTTTCTGCTAAATCATCTCCAGAAATTTGTACTGTAGAACCTGTTAGCTCGTTTTTACCTCTAGAGGTATAACCTAATACTACAATTTCTTCAAGTAAATTATCTGCAGAAAGAATAGTATTTATAGTACTTGCTGTTCCAACTGTTTTTTCAGTAGTAGTCATTCCTACAAAACTGAATACAATAACATCTCCAGTTTTAGCTTTGATAGAATATTTTCCATCAAAATCTGTTTGCGTACCATTTTTTGTACCTTTAATTATAACGTTCACACCAGGTAGTGGACCACTTTCGTCACTAACCGTCCCGGAAATCGTCTTTTCTTGTGCAAAAGTTATTTGCACCAGTAACACTAGAATTAGTGTTAAAATTCCATTAAACTTTGTTTTCATTATATAATTATTTGAATTAAATTTCATCGCAAAAATCTTAAATTAATATTAAAATACCTAATATTTTGTTAAAAACTGTTTCTAATGGTCAATTTTTGTATTACAAATTGTATTAAATATTTAATAGTATTTAATTAATTTCGCAATGGAAATTCATAAAATGCATTATATTTTTGAAGTTTATTTGAAATATGGCTGTATTAATGCGTAAAATTAATTTCTTTAACAGTATGTTAAAATAATAATAATTATAAAATTTTATTAAAAAATGTGTAAGTCTGGTAAAATAAAAGGATTATTTAGTGCGATAATTCCACAATCCAATTACCTTTTACTAATATTTTAAAGCTAAACTCTACGGTTGTGGAGGTTCCTCCCATACTATTTTGTATCTCATAATTCATATCGCAAGTAAATGGGTATGTTGTAATATTTTCGAAAATAGCTTTTCCTTGATTAAATATTAAATTTCCATTTGATCCAATTATGTTTTTTGGAATTGGTACACTCATTCCTTTATTTTTAATTTGTATGGTAACCTGATTAATGTCGTCACCAATTTTGCGAATCATATATCTTTGAACCGATATTTTTTTAATTACATCGTATTCCTTTACTTTTTTTAGACCAATATATTTATCATTTTTCCAAACACCTTCTGTAATTGAATCTTTACCTTTTATAGTTTGTGTAAATTTGCCCTCTCCATTTTTCATTCCTTTTTTCCATTCCCCTGAATAAGTACTACCATCCGCATATGTAATAGTTCCCGTACCGTTTGGATAACCTTTTTTAAATTCACCTTGATAGGTGTTGATACCAGTTGCAATTCCTTTACCATTTGCTAAGCCTTTAGCACAATCACCTTTGTATTCTTTGTTAATGTCAGCTTGTAGTACTTTGCAGTTTTCTTGAGAATAAGTAGGGATTGCTATAAGTATTATAAGTACGAACGAAATAAATGTAAGATTTTTCATAATAGTTTTTTAAAAGAGGTTTAAATTTAAGTAATTATTATTACAAAGTTTAATTTTTGGAGAAAAAAATGGCTTTCCAAAAGGAAAGCCATTTTAATTTTATCTAAAAGAAAGTTAGATTTTTGTTACTACAAAAGTACTATTATTATTAACAACTTTTAAAATTTTATAAGCGTTTGGAGAATCCCAACTAGATGGACCAACAAAGTTTGTGTAAGGATAATTAGTACCATCAAAAGTTCCAGTAATAGTTTGGGTAGTTCCATCGGGAAAAGCTAAAGTAAACGTATAGTCCCAATTAGTTCCTGTATCCCAATCTAATATACATACATAGTACGTTCCTGCAGGGTCGTCTAACCAAATAGAGTGGTCAATTTCAGGATTCGCACCAGTTGCTCCTCCAGTTCCCCATAGTGTTTCAGGGTAAGTATCTGTATCACTATAAACTAATATATCAAAATCATCATCTGTGTTCCAAGCAAAATTAATTACAAGTTTGTTATCATCTACGTAATCATTTATTTGTAATTCAATTGGTTCAATTACGGTGTCTGGATGCACTAAGTATTTTTCAGCAATACCTAAAATTTCAATTTGAATTGTTAAACTCTCTTGTCCTTCAATTTCGTAATCTTCGTAAATTTCAATTGGTAATTGAACAGAAGTTGTATAAGCAGCTAATGTTACTGCCTCAGCTAAATAATCATGGTCGTCAGCTGTTCCTCCAACTGTTGGAGTAAATGTTACTGAACGCTCAATTGGCTTGTCGAAAGTAATTGTATAAATTACTGTTTCACCTTCACTAACTGTACTACTAGAAATATTAGATGTAATGGTTACTGTAGGCTTTGTATTAGGACTTATTATTTCACTTACGTCTTGCTCTGCTGTTTCATAATCACAAGCAGTGAATGCAAATAGAAGTAGAAAAAGCCCTAATAAATTATAGATTATATTTTTTTTCATTTTATTAAAATTTAATTATTAAACTATTGTTTAACATAGGTTGTATAATATACCCTATCAGAAGTTGCAGGTGGCACAACAATTGTGTATTCCATATATATGTTACCTGTTGTTTCATCTACATATGATGCTCCAGAAACACCTTGTACCCAGTTAGAATACAAATCAACCAGATTTTGACCAGGAATAGTTATAGCCCCACACACATCATAAAATGTAAATCCTGGAGTTCCGCCAAGAGCAGATTGTGACCAATGTCCAACTTCTGATGTTCTATACTCTCCAACACCAGTTTTTGTAAAAGTAACTGAACGTGTAGTTGTACTTTGGTAAGCACCATTTCTCCAATATTCAATTGTTTCAGTATAAGTTCCATCTAAATTTGAATCACATGCGTAATTTAAAGTTACCGATACTGTTTTACCACTTGCAACAACTGTATTTTCTCCTGAAGTTGCAGTTGCTGTAAGAATTAATATTGGACTTGGACCGTCTAATGGTGCTTCTATACCTTCAGTTAACATAACTATTTGTGCATAGCCTAAATAGTTGTTTGCTTTTGTAAGCGTTGTAGTTGGATTGTCAATTCTATAATGTACACCTTCTATAGCTGTTGAACCTGATGCAGCTCCAAAAGTTACAGTTACATCATTTGTTAAATCTAAAACAGTAGGTCCAGATAATTTCATTTTTAAATCGACTGAGTATTCATCGCCACTGGCTATTTGAGATACATTTTCACTTGAATTTGTAAAACCTGCTACATTATTGCCTTGGTCGTTTAACTCAAGGCCTGTTTCATCATCAAAGCAAGACGTTAAAAACGATATGCTTAGGATAAAAATTAATATATATTTTATGTTTTTCATAATTTTCTATGTTTTAAAATTAATTAGCCCAAAATATTTTTGCAGTAAATGCATTTGGTTGGGTTGGTACATTTGCTCCATTTGATGACAATTCACTTGCAGGATAGTATAAACGTACAGGTCTATCAGTAGTTGATGCTTGACTTGATATAGGTAAATTAGAAGGGTATCCCGTTCTATTATAATCAAACCATGATTGTTCTGCTGTTAAACCATTTGTAGCAATCCATTTTTGAGTGATAATGGCTTCTAATTTGTTAGAAGATTTTGACCAACTTACATTAGCAACAGGTTGTGCATAATATCCAGAAGCGCCAGAAACACCTAAATAATCAAAAGAAGCTTCTATACCACTTTCGTAATAGCTTTGAGCATCTCCACCTTGGTTTAATATTGCTTCCGCTTGGTTAAAATAACTTTCAGCTAATGTAAAAATACATGCGCCCATAGATTCGCTTTTAAGAAGTCCAGGTCCAAGATTTGAAACATTTTCTGGAATATAAGCATCTACCACAGGAGTATCATAATCTAATAATCCTTGAACAACACCTAAATGACCTGTTGAAGGTTTTTCATATAAATAATCAATTCTTGGGTCTGCTGTATTTTGTAAATAAGAAATTATATAATCAGTTGCACAAGTTGCTTTACTAGTTAAAGTAACAGTGCCAGACTCATCTTCTCCATATAAGTTCCAAAAAGGGTTTTGTTTACCCGCATCTAAAGAATATCCTGGATTTACCAAAACATCGCTAGTAATAAATCCTTTACTTTGAGCAAAAGCTTCTGTGATAGCTGTAGTATTTGATGAACGAACACCTATTCTTAATTTTAAGGTATTTGCGAAACGAATCCATTCATCCATATCTCCACCAAACATGATGTCATCATCTCCTGGAATAACAGTAGCTTCAGTACTATTGATAAGATCAATTGCAGCTGTTAATTGCACAATTAAATCACTATAAATAGTAGCTGCATCGTCGTAAACAGGTGTTGCATTGTCTTTTCTTAATAATGCTTCAGAATAAGGAACATCTCCATAAAAATCAACTAAAAGTTGAAAATGGTATGCTTTCATTATCATTCCAATTGCTTTATAGTTATCATATGATTCATCTAATTCTGTTAAAATTTGATATTGTTTTAACGATTCATAATATGAAGTAGTAAAAATTGCAGAATAAAATGATGAAGTTACATTGTATTTAAACTCATCAGGATACCAAGCAAAACCATCAGCTTGACTCCAGTTATACATTAACATGTTTCCAAGTGTATTAGCTCTTCTACCACCAGCATCGCTACCTTGAATTAAGTTTGCGGTGTATTTTTGGGCAACCGGCAGAACAAGTTCTGGCGTTACCACCGTAGGGTTGTTTGGATCAACATTTACATCCAAAAAATCCTCGCAGGAAGTTAATAGCATTATAACTATTAACAAATTTGCATATTTTATTATATTTTTCATTTTTCTTGTCTTTTATTAGAATTCCACATTTACATTAAATCCAAAAGATTTTGTTGGAGGTGATTGGAAATATCCACCAATACCAATAGCATTACTATTTGTATTATTAAACTCAGGATCTGAGAATCTGTTCTCTTCTGGTAATTTGGTGAAAAGATTTCTACCAATTAAACCAAAAGTAACTTTAGACAGCTTTGTTTTAGTTAAGAATGCTTCTGGCAAACTATAGCTTAATGCTACTTCTCTTAATTTTAAAGCTGTTGCATCTTTTACATAGTTAGATTTTACATCGTTATAAACATCTGTCCAATAACTTTGGCGTCCACCTGAAACTTGAACATTGGTGTTTTCAACATAAACTCCAGGGCTTGTTTCAATTACTGAATTAGGAATCACAAAATCTTGTCTGTTTGAAGAAACACTGGCAACAGATCTACCAGTAAATTCCATAGCATCTGAACCTTGTTCGTAATAAACGTGTCCTGTTCTATAATCTAAAGTACCACTAAGTGTAAGTCCTTTGTAAGTAATAACTGAATTAACACCTAATATGTAATCTGGAGTAGTTTTTCCTAAACTCTTAAGCTCCGTTTCAACTAAAGGATGACCACTAACTCCATCTACAATAACTCTTCCATCTGGATCATATTGGTATACATTTGCTTTTATTTGTGGAAATGCTTCACCAACTACAGCGTAAATTCCATATTGTCCTGTTGTAGAAATGGCAATTTCATCTAAACCATCTTTTATTTTATTCACAACAGTTTCTGAACTACTATAGTTAACATTTACATCCCAACTAAAGTCATTAGATTTTAATACTGTAGCACCTAAAGTAAGTTCAATACCATTACCTTCAAGCTCTCCAATGTTAGTTAAAAAACTAGTTGAACCAGATGCAACAGAAGGAGTTGTAAAAGTAATTAAGTCTGATGTAATTGTGTTAAAATAAGAAGCATCTAAAGTAATTCTGTTACGGAAGAAACCAAGATTTAATCCAATCTCATTTGTGTTAATTTTTTCTTTTGCAATATTTGCATCAATAGAAGTATTTGTTAACTCAAAACCATTTATACTTCCATAAGGGAATCCATCAGATTGAAAATAAGCTTCGTTAATTCTATATGGATCTAAATCTGAATATACTGTAGAATTACTGAATGTAATTTTACCGTAGCTTAAAATGTCATTATTTTGTAATGCTTCAATTGCATCTGTAAATACAAAAGAAACCCCTACTGAAGGATAAAAATAGCTGTTGTTGTCTGGATTTAAAGTTGAAGTCCAATCATTTCTACCGGCTAAGTTTAAAAATAAATAATTGTTATATCCAAAAGTTAAATCGGCAAAGAAACCATAATTTCTTTTTTCATAACCATCGGCAGTTGTTTCTGGTGTTCCTGTACCGTTTGATATGTCATAAAAGTCAGGAATACTTAAATTATTAGCTCTAATTAAGCTTGTTCTGTATTTAGATCTGTAAACGTTTGCTCCAACAATAGCTTTTAATGTAAAATCGTCTGCTATATCAAAGTTACCACTTAATAAGGCGTCCGCATTATAAATTGAGCTTTGGAATTCGCTATCTTCAACAAATGATGAAACGGCACCTGCAGCAGGTTGTAAATCTGCGTTATATGTTTGTGCAGCTCTCCAGTTTTTACCACTTCCCCAAGCATTGTTTGCAGAAATTCTTCCAGTAAAGTTTAACCATTCTTCAATATCCCAAGAAAGGTTAATGTTACCAACAAAACGATTTGATTCATCAATGTTTCTGTTAGTGCCAATTGCCCAATATGGATTTTGGTAATATGCATTAAAATAATTATCTGCATAACCATATGATAATGGGTTTTGCCAATCTTTATAGGATGTTAAAGGAATGTTAGTTGCGGTATTTAAAATAAACCAATAAAGAGGTCTGTCTTGATCTCCAATAGTACTACCAACAACATCAGTCTCATCAGTAAAGAAACTTGTACTTGCAGTTAAAGTAATGTCATTAATTTTTTTACTAGCATTTACTCTAAAAGTATTTCTTGTATAAGAATCATCTGGTACAATACCATTAGATCTTTGATCTCCAAAAGATACATAGAATGAACTATCTTCATTACTACCACTTAAATAAAGTGTGTTGTTAAAAGTTTCCCCAGTTTGGAAGAAATCTAATAAATTATTTTTTATTGGAGCGTAGGCAACCATTTGAGTTTCTAATCCATAATCTGAAGGAAATGTTGGTCCTATTTGACGAATAGTTCCGTCAAAACGTGGTCCCCAGTTTGTATTTTCAACAGCGTCATAAGCACCTTCCCATCCAGTTCCGTATTCAGATTGGAATTCTGGCATATAGGCAACAGTTTCAGCAGTGTATGAAGTATTAATACCTACTATAAGTTTGTTTCCAGATTTACCTTTTTTAGTAGTTACAATTAAAGCTCCGTTCGCAGCATTTGATCCATACAAAGCGGCAGCAGTTGCTCCTTTTAACACACTAATTGTTTCAATATCAAGTGGGTTTAAATCGTCAAAAGCACCTTGTGTAGAAACAGACCCATCAATTACTATTAACGCACTATTGTTTCCACTAACAGAACGCAATCCACGTAAAATAATTTGTGAGCTAGGGTTTACTCCGTTATCCTGAACGTTTATTTGTAAACCTGCAACTTTACCAGCTAAAGCAGAAGCTGCTCTTGTTGGATTAGCGGCAGTTAACGATTCGTCAGAAACTTTTTGAGTTTGATAAGTTACCTCTCGTTTTTCTCTTTGGATACCAAGTGCAGTTACAACAACTTCTTCAAGTGCTTCGGCATCTTCCTTCATAACAACATTTATTGTGTTTGAAGTACCAACCGTTTGTACTGTTGTAGACATTCCCATAAAACTAAATTGAAGCACAGCTCCAACTTTGGCTTTAATTGAATAATTTCCGTCAAAATCTGTTTGAGTACCAGTTTTGGTACCTTTAATAATAACTGTCACGCCTGGTAGAGGTCCGCTTGCATCGGAAACTTTACCTGTAACAGTTTTTTCTTGGGCAAATGATATTTGCACCATTAACGCTAATAAAAGCATTAAAAAACCATTAAACTTTGTTTTCATTATATAATTATTTGAATTAATTATGTCAAAAATCATAATAAAATCTTAATATTCCTAGTAATTTACCGTTAAAGTGTTAAATTTTGTTAAATAAAGGTAAATTACTATCAAAATATGTTAAGAAAATCGTGAAAAAATGCAATTCGTAAATTTTACGAATTATGCATTTTGCTAAAAGTAATATGAAATTTTTAAATGAACTTTTGAATTGTTAAATTGGAAAGGTAGGTCTGAAGTTTTTCCTAAAGCGTAGCTTAAATTTGTAGAACTCTTGTTTGTGTTAAAAACATATCCAATACCTAAGGAATATAAATTTGAATTCATCTTTAACAGATCATTTTCCATATATCCAATGTCTGAAATTGAATAAACATTAGAGAATTCATTTAATTTATAGTGGTATTCAAAATTTGTGATTGAGTATTTTGAGGCAGAAATTGCCAATTCATCAAAACCTCTAATAGAAGTTGCACCTCCAATTTTATATAACTCATTTTCAAAAACAGTGTCTGAAAATAAAAGTTCAGTTTGATGTTTGAATGAAATAAAGTTTCTTGAATTAAGGTTAAATAGATAGTTACTTGATAAGGCAAAATTAGTTTGTTGTGTGTTTTGACTGTCTGAATTTCTATTCCCTATTAAATAACCTATTTCTAAGTTAAACGGATTCTCACTTTTTATTTTTGTAGTATAAGAATAGGAAATTCCAGCCCATTTTTTTTTGAACTCTGCAGTGGTGCTCGAATAATCTTGAGAAAGGATGTTAGAACTTTCGCTTTTATATTTTCCATTAACAGAGTGTTTCTGATTTATGCTATAATTTAAATTAAGTGATGAATTTACGTTTACATACGAACTATCTTGCCTAATAATAGAGAATTGAAAAGTAGGGCTGAATTTAGTATTATATATATATGGTGTAAAAAACCGAATATTAAAAGTCTTATTGTCGTTACTATTACTTTTCCAGTTTATCTCAAATTCTTCTCCTTTGTTAAAAATATTACTAAGCTCAATGTTTAAATTTCCTGTAAAATTTAATTTATTGCTGTTTTCATCATTTGAAAACCCAATAATGCCATCAAATTTATTTTGAGATTTTTTTTTGGCATACATATAAATAATGGTTGAATCTTTTAAAAATAAAACTTCGGGTGGTTTTATTTGTGAAGCATAGTTTAATGAAGCTAATTTTGAACTTAATAAATTTAATGTTTTAATATTGAATGTGGTTGTGGGTTTAAGCTTAAAAACTTGTTTAATTATTTTTTTAGGAAAATCTGGATAACCGTCAATTATTATTTTATCAACCGTTCTTTGTTCTGAAGTTTTAATATTTAACGAAGTGGTTAATATAGAATTTTGTAAATTAAATTTTGTTAATGAAACCTCGGTAAAAGAATTTCCGTTCAATTCAAAATAATTAACAATAGTGTTTAATATATTTTCAATTTCCGATATGGAAGCTGTAAAAAAGAGTGGCTCAAATTTTATATTTAATTGTTTTAAAAATGAGTTAGGTAGTATATTGTTTGGATAATATACTCTTACAGAATCTATTTTTTCTTCAATACTAATATTAGATTGTATTAGTGTATCGCTTACTATAGTGGTTTTATATTTATTGATGAGTCCAATTCTGGCTAATTTATCAGAAAATAATTCAATTTCTTGAAAAGCAGATTTCTTCGAGTCATGCACTTTTTTGTACAATAAAATGTGCTGTTGATGCTTTGGAATACTGTCTAAAACCTGAATTTTTAATTCAGTTTTTTGAGCTTTAATTCCAACAATAAGGAAAGCATATAAAAGTGCAAAAAAGAGTGATTTTAAAAAATATTTCAACACAATAAATTTTCGATGTGAATATACATTATTATTTTATGTCGAAATCATTAAAAATAAATTAATTACAAGTTTGGTTAACAAGAATTTATTTGTACATTTGCAAACTCTTAGAAAAGAGCTAAGAAATTTTATAAGTAATATAATAACAAAATTTTAGTATGCCAACAATTTCGCAATTAGTACGAAAAGGAAGAACCAAAATAACTAAGAAGAGTAAATCGGCTGCTTTAAATTCATGTCCTCAAAGAAGAGGGGTTTGTACACGTGTTTACACAACTACACCAAAAAAACCAAATTCAGCAATGCGTAAAGTTGCAAGGGTAAGGTTAACAAATGGTAATGAAGTGAATGCATACATCCCTGGAGAAGGTCATAATTTACAAGAGCACTCGATAGTATTAGTTAGAGGTGGAAGGGTTAAAGATTTACCAGGAGTTAGATATCACATTGTTCGTGGAGCATTGGATACTGCCGGTGTTAGTGGAAGAACACAACGTCGCTCTAAGTATGGTACAAAAGCACCTAAAAAGTAATTAAAAAACTTTAATGTAAAGACATGAGAAAAAGAAAGGCGAAAAAAAGAGTTCTTTTACCAGATCCAAAGTTTAATGATCAATTGGTAACACGTTTTGTGAATAACTTAATGT
>NZ_JBFHHX010000104.1:0-11881 GCF_041596795.1 Lutibacter sp. | reverse complement strand
GTAAACTATTTTCAAAACCTATTTAAAAGCTTGTATTCCTGTAATATCAAATCCAGTAATTAATAAATGAATATCATGTGTTCCTTCATAAGTTACCACACTCTCTAAATTCATCATATGGCGCATAATTGAGTATTCTCCTGTAATTCCCATAGCACCTAATACTTGGCGAGCATCTCTAGCTATTGTTAAGGCCATATCAACGTTATTTCTTTTTGCCATTGATATTTGGGCAGAAGTTGCTCTTCCTTCGTTTTTAAGCACTCCTAATCTCCAAGTTAATAATTGCGCTTTGGTAATTTCTGTAATCATTTCGGCTAATTTTTTTTGCTGTAATTGTGTTCCTGCAATTGGTTTGTCAAACTGAATACGTTCTTTAGAATATCGTAATGCGGTATCATAACAATCCATAGCTGCACCAATGGCTCCCCAAGCAATTCCGTATCTGGCAGAATCTAAACAGCCAAGTGGTGCACCTAAACCGTCTTTATTTGGTAAAATGTTTTCTTTCGGAATTTTTACATTATCAAAAATTAGCTCACCCGTTGCAGATGCTCTTAAACTCCATTTGTTGTGTGTTTCAGGTGTTGTAAAACCTTCCATTCCTCGTTCTACAATTAATCCTTTAATGCGTCCTTCTTCATTTTTTGCCCAAACAACGGCAATATCAGCAAAAGGAGCATTTGAAATCCACATTTTTGCACCGTTTAATAAATAATGGTCGCCCATATCTTTAATTTTGGTTTCCATTCCTCCTGGATTTGAACCGTGATTTGGTTCGGTTAATCCAAAGCATCCTAAAAATTCTCCACTCGCTAATTTTGGTAAATATTTTTGTTTTTGAGCTTCATTTCCATATTTCCAAATTGGGTACATAACTAAAGATGATTGTACTGAAGCGGTAGATCGCACACCAGAATCACCACGTTCAATTTCTTGCATTATCAATCCATATGAAATTTGGTCTAATCCGGCACCTCCGTATTCTTCTGGAATATAGGGTCCAAAAGCACCAATTTCTGCCAATCCTGAAATAATAGAAGTTGGAAATTTTGCCTCTTGAGCGGCTTGTTCAATAATTGGTGAAACAGCTCTTTTTACCCATTCACGTGCTGCATCTCTTACTAAAAGATGCTCTTCAGATAATAAATCATCTAATTGATAATAATCTGGTGCTTGAAATAAATCTTGTGACATACCTGTTTTAATTTGGTTTTACACAAATTTACTAATTTAAAGTCTTTAAGAATTTGATTTTTTAAAATCTTTTATTCCTTACATTTGTGGAACATGTTTAATACTTAAAGTTTCTAGAATTCTAAGTGCGCTAAAGTTAGTTGATTTTGAGAATAAAGAATTTAGTAGGCAACTTGAGAAAAGAATTAAAGGGAATATGTACTATTTTCACTTCTATTAAAAAAACTTAAACACTTTAAATTTTAGGCATTTTTGTCGCAATATTTATGAGATACACTTTAGGAAAAGATGAAAAATTAAAGGGAAGAAAACTAATAGAATTATTGTTTTCTGAAGGTAAACGTGTAAAATCGTTTCCAATTCAATTAATTTATATCAAAAATAATAAAGAAATGGAAAAGCCAATTCAAGTTGGTTTTTCGGTGCCTAAAAGAAATATAAAATTAGCTGTAAACAGAAACAGAATTAAAAGAATGTTACGTGAAGTTTATAGGTTAAATAAGCATAAATTTTTAGATAATTTAAAAGATCCGTACGTGTTTATGTTTATTTATATGGCTAAAGAAGAAATAAATTATGCTGAATTAGAACAAACTTTAAACAAATTATGTGATAAGTTTTTTACTAAAATAGAAGAAGATGAGCAAGATTAAAAAATGGATATTAGGTGTTGTTGGAGTGCTTTTAATTGGAATATCTGTAGGATTTCAATCTAACTTTTTTGAAATTGCTAAGCAAATAGATATTTATACAACCATGTTTAAAGAACTAAACATGTTATATATAGATGAGGTAAATCCTGCAAAACTAAATCAAAAAGCAATGAATCATATGTTGCAAAGTTTAGATCCTTACACTGTATTTTTTGATGAACAAGGAATTGAAGATGCCAGAATTGCAGCAACAGGAGAATACGGTGGAATAGGTACTTTGGTAGATTTTAAAAATAATTCGCTGGTAGTAAAAGAGTTGTTAAAAGATTCGCCTGCCGAAGGAGCAGGAATAAAACCAGGAGATAAAATTTTAAAAATTGATGCTATATCAGTAAAAGATTTTGATGAAAAAGGAGCGGCAACATTGTTAAATGGCTTACCAAATACAACGGTTAATTTAGTATTAGAGCGTCAAAATAAAACCTTTGAAGTAACGGTTACCAGAAAAAAGATAGATATTAGTCCAGTTCCGTATTTTACAATGTTAAATAATGAAGTTGGTTATATTTCTTTTGTAAAATTTAATGAAAGTGCATCGGCAGAAGTAAAAAAAGCATTTTTAGAATTGAAAGACCAAGGAATGAAAAAACTAATTATTGATGTAAGAAGCAATCCTGGCGGATTGTTAAATGAAGCAGTAAAAATCACCAATTTTTTTATTCCAAAAGACAAAATTGTAGTAACAACAAAGGGGAAAATTGAAAAATTTAATGAAACTTTTAAAACTCAGCAAGAACCATTAGATTTAGAAATCCCTATTTCCATTTTAATAAATAATAGGTCAGCTTCTGCATCCGAAATTTTAGCTGGCTCATTACAAGATTATGATAGAGCAGTAATTGTTGGTGAACGTTCTTTTGGAAAAGGTTTAGTGCAACAATACAGAGAACTTTCGTATGGTACACAAATGAAATTAACCATATCAAAATACTATACGCCAAGCGGACGATGTATTCAAGAATTGGATTATACAAATAGAGATGACAATGGAAATATTCCTAAGTTTTCTGATAAAGGCAGAGAGAAATATAAAACAGCTGTAGGAAGAACTGTTTACGGAGGCGGAGGTATTTTACCAGATATAACATTACAAAAACCTGAAACCACAAAAACAACAGAAATTTTATTAAACTCTGAAGCGTTTTTTAATTATGTAACCAATTATTTTTATGAGAACAAAACCATAGAAGATCCTTCAAAGTTTAATCTATCTTTAAATCAATATGAAAATTTAAGAAACTATTTAGCTAAGAATCATCATAATTTTGAAACTGAAACTGAAACGGAATTTAAAAAAGCAAATGAGAAAGCACTTACTGAAAATTTACATAGTAATTTATCAGCAGTATACAAACAAGTTTTAGAAACTATTCAATCAGAAAAATTAAAAGAATTAGATAAAAACAAAGAAGAGATTATTGATAAATTAACTGAAGAAATTGTAAAAAGGTATTATTTTGTAGAAGGTGTTTATCAACAAAAAGCAAAATTTGATCCAGTAATTTCAAAAGCCGTTAATTTATTAAATAGCCCTGAATATCAAAAAATATTAAAAAATTAACCAGAACAATTTCTTAAAATGTAACCAATATACAATTCAACAGATATATTGTATCTTTGGCTTCCAAAAATTTAAACTATGCAACAATCAAAAATAAAAGGCAGAACAAGAGCGCAGGAATCTTCTGGCGCCATAGAACGATTATATATTTCCATGCGTCATTTATTTAGCAGAGGTTTTTACAAACCAATGGGAATTTCTGGCGATGCTTTGCGTCAGGCATTACTATTATTGCGCCCAGAAATTTACGGATCTATTGCTGAAGAAAAATTAGAATTAAACGGTTTAATTTATGTGCTGGAAAGATTGCCAATTGGTATTGAAGAATGTAGATATATTAATTTAACTGCAGATGAAGGGTATTCTAATTCGCATTTTAAACCAATTATTCCGCCTAAAAGAAGACGAAACTGTTATAGAATTGATAAAGATCAAATGAATATTGAGGTAACCCGCGGAAGATCAGAAATATATGATATTTTAACACACCTTACTTTCTTATTTATAGAATCGCATAAAATTGCTGAAAAAGTTCTTATTGAAGAAGGTGCAGATACTATTAGAGAATGGAAAAAACTGGAAGAAGTAGTACTTCATAATAAAAAATTATCTAGAAACGAATGCGATATTTTATTGGCACACGTAGCTGGTATTATTGGTAGAACTTTTGAGGAGGCGCAAAAAGTGCATAATGTTTTAGGAGAAAAAAATAATCCAGATCGCTTTTTTCAAATTATTTATTGGTTAGGATCTTTAGCTATAAATGAAATAGTTGATAATGCAAAAAGAGCCATTTCTTTTAGCCCAATTTTAAGAGAAAGAATTGGTCATCATATTTATGGAGAAATTTGGGCCGATAATATTAAAGAGGTGTTAATTGAAAAGAATTTACAAGGAAGACCAATTCATATTATTAGTGCAAATATGCATAGTGTTATGAATTCTATTTATGCTCCAGTAGTATTGCCAAAGCAAATTATTAATAACGATCCAATTTCTTTATATGTATTATTAAGCAAAGAAGAAAACGAAGATTTACGTGCTCAGGTTACCGAGTACGCTTCAAAAAATGGATTAACGTTTGTTCCAGATACTTCAGGAACTAACATTGATGTGCAAATTATTGATACAGATAAAATTGATATTAGTAAAACTCAATATGTTATTGATAATAGTTTAGAACACGATGAAAAACCTGTAATTATTGTAATGGATTATGCATTTGGTGAACAGGCCTATGAAACTATGGATGAGTTGTTAAAACCTTTTAAATGTGAAAGCGGCAAAAAGCATCATTTAAATGTAGATTCTATATCAATTATGGGAAAAGCTGGAATTTTAGAAGGTGGTAAAGGAGATATTATGATTCCATCATCGCATGTTTTTGAAGGAACAGCCGATAATTACCCGTTTAAAAATCAGTTAAATAAAAAAATGTTCGAAGGTTGTGGTGTTGATGTGTATGCAGGTGCAATGGTAACGGTTTTAGGAACTTCACTTCAAAATAAAGATATTTTAAAGTTTTTTTACAATTCAACTTGGAGTGTTATTGGGTTAGAAATGGAAGGAGCACATTACCAAAAAGCAATTCAGGCAGCTGCTAAAATTAGAGGAAATATATCCAGCAAAGTAAAGGTTAGATATGCATATTACGCATCAGATAATCCATTAGAAACTGGTAGCACATTGGCATCAGGAGGTTTAGGAACAACAGGAGTATTGCCAACATATGTAATTACCCAAAAAATATTGGAACAAATATTTTAATAAATTTGGATAGAAAAAGTTACATATTTCCAAAAAGGATTTTTGATGTTAGTTTTTCCATTATTGTAATTATTACAATTTTAAGTTGGTTGGCTCCATTAGTTGGACTTATAATTTTTTTTGAATCTGGCGAAAGAATGTTTTTTCACCAAGAAAGAGTTGGGAAAAATGGTAAGCTTTTTAAAATATATAAGTTTAAAAGTATGAGGGGAAACTCTCCTATAAACGATCCTCTTTTATCTAAAGATGAAGCTGTTAGAATTACAAAATTCGGACGTTTTATTAGAAAGTATCGAATAGATGAATTCCCTCAGTTTATAAATGTTTTAAAAGGAGAAATGAGTATTGTTGGTCCAAGACCAGAGCGTCAGGTGTTTTTAGATGAAATAATGAATCACATACCTAAATATAAAGAAATTCAAAAATTAAAACCCGGAATTACATCTTTAGGACAAGTTAAATATGGATATGCAGATGATATAGAACAAATGCTTAAACGTGCCAGATACGATTTAATTTATTTAGATAACCTATCTTTGCGTACCGACTTTAGAGTAATTTTAAGCACAATTAAAGTGGTTTTTGAAGGTAAAGGACGATAATATTATAACAAAACAAAATGAACGTATTAATACTAGGATCAGGAGGAAGAGAACATGCTTTTGCATGGAAAATAGCACAAAGTAAATTATTAACTAACTTATTTATTGCTCCAGGAAATGCAGGAACAAAACAATTAGGGACTAATTTAGCAATTGACCCAACAGATTTTGAGGTTTTAAAACAACATGTTTTAGCCAATAACATTAAATTAGTGGTTGTTGGTCCAGAAGATCCATTGGTAAAAGGAGTTCATGATTTCTTTTTAAATGACAACGATTTAAAAAGTATTGCTGTAATTGGTCCAGAAAAATACGCGGCACAATTAGAAGGAAGTAAAGAGTTTGCTAAAGAATTTATGGTGCGTCATAATATTCCAACAGCAGCTTATGAAAGTTTTACTGCAGAAAATTTAGAAGACGGTTATAAATTTTTAGAAACCTTAAAACCACCATATGTTTTAAAAGCCGATGGTTTGGCTGCAGGTAAAGGTGTTTTAATTTTAAATAATTTGCAAGAAGCAAAAGATGAATTAAAAGAAATGTTAGCCAATAAAAAATTTGGCGAAGCAAGCAGTAAAGTTGTAATTGAAGAATTTTTAGATGGAATAGAGCTTAGCTGCTTTATTTTAACCGACGGTAAAAGTTATGTAAACTTACCAAATGCTAAAGATTACAAGCGTATTGGAGAAGGTGATAAAGGCTTAAATACAGGAGGAATGGGAGCTGTTTCACCAGTTCCTTTTGCAAATGATGCCTTTATGAAAAAAATTGAAGACCGCGTTATAAAACCAACTGTTGATGGTTTACATAAAGACAACATACCATATAAAGGTTTTATTTTCTTCGGAATTATTAAAGTGGATAATGAGCCAAAAGTTATAGAGTACAATTGCAGAATGGGCGATCCAGAAACAGAAGTAGTAATACCAAGAGTAAAATCTGATTTTTTAGAATTGCTTATTGCTGCTGGAAATAATGAATTGCACACTAAAACTATTGAATTAAACCAAGAAAGCGCATGTACAGTTGTGCTAGTTTCTGGTGGATATCCTGAAGCCTATGAAAAAGGAAAAGAAATTCACGGTATAAATGAGGTGGATAATTCTATTGTTTTTCACGCAGGAACAACCCTAAAAAACAATACCGTAGTTTCAAACGGAGGTAGAGTTTTAGCGGTAACTTCGTATGGAAAAAATTATAAAGAAGCATTAAAACAATCGTATATAAGTATTGATAAAATTTGCTTCGATAAAATGAATTTTAGAAAAGATATTGGTTTTGACCTTTAAAAAAAAATTCTTGTAGCGCCATTAAATTGGGGATTAGGACACGCAACACGTTGTATTCCTATTATCAATTCCTTAATAAAAGCTAATTTTGAACCAATTTTAGCAAGTGATGGCAATGCGTTGTTATTGCTTCAAAAAGAATTTCCGCAATTAAAGAGTTACATATTACCAAGTTATAATATAAAATACACAAAAAGCAGTTGGATGTTAAAATTCCAGCTGCTTTTAAGTATTCCTTCAATAATTTCAGCTGTAAAAAAGGAAAAACAACTAGTTGCTGAAATTATAAATAAAGAAAACCTTGTTGGAATTATTTCCGATAACAGGTTTGGTGTTTACAGTTCTAAAATTCCTTCAGTTTATATAACACATCAATTAAATGTTTTATCTGGGTTTACAACGTTTTTAACTTCAAAAATTCATCAAAAAATAATTAAAAAATTTACAGAATGTTGGGTTCCTGATGTAGAATGTGAACAGAATGTATCGGGAAAATTAGGGCGTTTAAAAAGCCACAATTTTACTATAAAGTATATTGGAGTGTTAAGTAGATTTAAAAAGCAGGAAATAGCTTTAAAATACGATTTAACGGTTTTGCTTTCTGGTCCAGAACCACAAAGAACACTTTTGGAAAATAAGTTACTTTCTGAATTAAAAAACTACGTTGGAAACGTTTTATTTATTCGAGGCGTTTTAAATGATAATGAAACAATTTCTGTTGCTAAAAATATTAAAATAGTAAACTATTTATTAGCAAACGAATTAGAAACTGCCTTAAATGAGAGCAATTTAATACTTGCAAGATCTGGTTATTCTACCATTATGGATTTAGCTGTTTTAGGTAAAAAAGCTTTTTTTATTCCAACTCCAGGACAAAATGAGCAAGAGTATTTAGCTAAATTATGCCAATTACGTAAAATTGCTCCGTTTGTAAAGCAAAAAGATTTTAACTTGAAAAAGCTTGAAGTTTTAGAAGAATTTGAAGGATTTAAGCAGGTAGAAACAGAATTAGATTTCGGGCTTTTCCAGCTTTTCTAAGGTAAATGAAAACTCTGAACCTTTACCAAATTCGCTTTTTAACGATATTTTTTGGTTATGAGCTTCAATAATATGTTTAACAATAGAAAGTCCTAACCCAGATCCTCCTTGTTCTCTAGATCGGCTTTGGTCAACTCTGTAAAAACGCTCAAAAAGTCGTGCTTGATGTTCCTTTTTTATACCTTCACCATCATCAGCAATTTTAACAACAATTTTTCCTTTGTTATCTTGTTTTACGGTTACCATTGTAGTTCCTCCAATTTTACCGTATTTAATGGAGTTTACTAATAAATTAGTAAGTACTTGTTCTATGCGTTCAACATCTCCAATTACCATTATAGGAAATGTATATTGTTTGTTAAAAACCAGTGAAATATTTCTCTTTTTGGCTTTCATTTCTAACAACTCAAAAACATCTTGTATTAAATTAATAATGTTAAAAGGTTGTTTGTTTAAATTTAAATCGGCAGCTTCTAATTTTGAAATTAAATCTAGGTCTTTTACAATAGAAATTAAACGTTCTACACCTTTGTTAGCTCTATTTAAGTATTTTGGACCAATTTTTTTATCGTTCATTGCGCCATCAGCTAATGTTAGCAAATAGCCTTGAACGGTAAAAAGTGGTGTTTTTAACTCGTGCGAAATATTACCTAAAAACTCACGTCTATAACTCTCTCTTTGATTTAAGTTTTTAATTTGAAGTTGTTTGTTTTCGGCAAATTTTTCAACCTCACGAGAAAGTGTTTCTAAATCTGAAGTAATAGAGGTTTTATTAAAATCCGACTTATCTAAAATAGAAACGCTATCGTATATTTTTTTAATACGTTGATAAATAAATTTCTCTAAACGAAATTGCGAAATAATAAATGTGAAGCTAAAAACTATGGCTATAAATAGCAACAAATAGGTGAAATTAAATACAATATCTAAAACCAAATATGCCGATAAAAATAAGGTAATAGTTGTTAGTAAAGTAATGTATAACGATGTAATAAAAGCAAAAGCATATGTTTTTTTAATCTTCATCTATTACAAATTTATAGCCAACTCCTTTTACGGTTTTAAAGTTATCATCGCCAATTTTTTCACGCAATTTTCTAATATGAACATCAATAGTTCTACCACCAACAACAACTTCATTTCCCCAAACACTATCTAAAATATCTTCGCGTTTAAATACTTTTCCTGGTTTTGATGCTAATAACGAAAATAACTCAAATTCCTTACGTGGTAACGATAGTTTTTCACCATCTTTTATAATAACATATTCTTCTCTATCTATAGTAATTTCACCAACATTTACTTGTTCTGAAGTTGAAGAAAATCCATTTTCAAAATCAGTAACCCTACGTAATAATGCTTTAATTTTACTTACCAAAAGTTTTGGTTTTATGGGTTTTGTAATGTAATCATCGGCGCCAACATCAAAGCCTGCAACTTGCGAATAATCTTCTCCACGAGCCGTAAAAAAAGTAATTAATACGTTTTCTAATTCTTTAGTTGCTCTAATTTTTTCACAAGCTTCAATGCCATCCATTTCTGGCATCATAATATCTAAAATAATTAAATGCGGAATTTCTTTTTTGGCTACTTTAATTGCTTCAACACCATTTTTGGCCGTAAAAATTTTATAGCCTTCACTTTTTAAATTGTAACCAACTATTTCTAAAATATCTGGTTCGTCATCAACCAATAAAATTTTAATATCTGAGTTTTTCATAGTGTTAAAAAATAAATACTTTCAAAAGTACTGATAAAATGTTATTTCAAAACCTGTAGAAGTAAAGTATTTAAAATTATAACAATTACATAACATTAAACTTACACTTTATTAATGTTTTACTACTGTTTATTAAGTTTACATAATATTTAAAGAATTTAAACGTTGTTGCCCCCTTTTTGTTTAGATTATTTAATAAATTTGAGGAATATTTATTATTTATTAACTTTTATTAACTTTTTAAAACAAAATTATATGAAAAAACTTTACATTTTATTTATTACAATTTTTATTTCAACGCTTAGTTTTGGGCAGAATGTTTTTATTAATGAAATTCATTATGACAATATAAGTGGTGATACCGGTGAGGGTTTTGAAATCGCTGGACCGGCAGGTTTAGATTTAACAGGCTACAAGATGGTTTTGTATAACGGAAATGGAAATAATGTTTTATCTACTATCAGTTTGAGCGGTGTGTTTACAGATCAACTAAACGGTTATGGAATGATTTGGTTTGCCTCTGGGATGCAAAATGATCTTGAAGCAATGGCGTTAGTGAATTCATTAGATGAAGTAGTTCAATTTTTAAGCTACGAAGGTGTAATTACAGCAATTGATGGGCCAGCAATTGGAATGACATCTACAAATATAGGTGTTTCTGAATCAAACACTACTACTCCTGTTGGATACTCTTTACAGTTAACTGATGCAGGATGGGTTGGTCCTACATTAGCGACCTTAAATGCCCCAAACTCTGATCAGACGTTATCTACAACAAAAAACCAAATTGATGGTTTTGCTATGTATCCTAATCCTGTTGCTAATGGAAGATTTTCAATTTCATCTAATAGCAATGCCGATAAGTTTGTAGAAATATACTCGTTATTAGGAAAACAAGTATATAGCAAAAACGTAAAAGCTAGCCAAACTATTGAGGTTTCTAACTTAAGCAGAGGTGTTTATATTTTAAGAGTAGAAGAAGAGGGGAAAATTGCAACTAGAAAATTAGTTATTCAATAACAATTTTTTTTACAAGTTTTTAAAAAGCATTTCTGAAGTAGAAATGCTTTTTTTTTAATTAGTTAAGATAGATTTTTAGAAACGTAAGTTGGAGTGTTTTTTGTGCAGTAAAAGGGAACAAAAAACGTATCGAGAACCGTTTTTGTCTGAAATTTTTCTTGTACTCGAGACAATTTTCTACTAAAAATCACTCGAACTGACGAAAAATTATCATCAAAAACTAATTACACTCAATGGTTTTTTTTATTTTTATATCAAAAATAAGCTATGAACTTAAAATTAAATTTTGAAAACATTCTGTTTTTAGATATAGAAACCGTTCCTGAAGTAGAAAATTTTGAAGATTTAACACCTGAAAAACAGGAATTATTTTCTTTAAAAACACAATACCAACGCAAAGAGGATATTACTGCAGAAGATTTTTACGAACGTGCTGGAATTTGGGCAGAATTTGGTAAAATTATATGCATATCCGTTGGGTATTTTGTGAATTTTAATTCGGAAAATAGAAGTTTTAGAGTTACATCTTTTATTGGTGATGAGGTTACTATTTTAGAAGATTTTAAAGATTTACTTAGAAATCATTTTAATAAAGCACATCATTTGTTATGCGGACACAACGGAAAAGAGTTCGATTTCCCGTTTATTGCACGTAGAATGATTATTAATAGTGTTTCATTACCAGAAAAACTGAATTTATTTGGTAAAAAACCTTGGGAAATTCCACATTTAGACACCATGGAATTATGGAAATTTGGTGATTATAAACATTTTACGTCCTTAAAATTATTAACTTCAATTTTAAATATTCCTTCACCAAAAGATGATATTAGTGGGAGTGAGGTTGCTGAGGTATTTTATAAGGAAAAAAATATTCAACGCATTGTTACTTATTGTGAAAAAGATACCATTGCTGTAGCACAATTATTATTGCGTTTTAACAATCAATCTATTTTAACTAATGAAGAAATTGT
>NZ_JBFHHX010000103.1:0-11885 GCF_041596795.1 Lutibacter sp. | reverse complement strand
TTTTCACCTCAAATAATACAAAATTCAGTTACCAACAAATCTATTGTTGGCGCCTCTATAAATTTTAACTTTTAATAATGAAAATAGCACTTTTAGGTTACGGAAGAATGGGGAAAACAATTGAACAAATTGCTTTGCAACGCGGTCATGAAATTGTTTTAAAAGTTGATGAAAATACCGAAAGTTATGATATTACAATTGCGGATATTGCTATAGATTTTAGTATTCCAAGCGTTGCTTTTAATAATATTACAACTTGTTTAAACAACAATGTGCCTGTAGTTAGTGGAACCACAGGTTGGCTAGATAAATTTAACGATGCAAAAGAATTGTGCAAACAAAAAAATGGCGGTTTTATTTATGCATCCAATTATAGCTTAGGTGTAAATATCTTTTTTGAACTAAATGAATATTTAGCAAAAATGATGCGTAATTTAAAACAGTATGAAATTTCTATGGAAGAAATTCATCATACAAAAAAATTAGACGAGCCAAGCGGAACCGCTATTACTCTTGCAGAAGGAATTATAAAAAATTCTGATAAAAAAAGTTGGGCTTTAAATGTAACAAATAACAAAACTGAAATACCTATAGTAGCAAAACGTATTGAAGACGTTCCGGGTACGCATTCCGTTGAATACACCTCTAATGTTGACACTATTGATATTAAACACACAGCGCACAGTAGAGATGGTTTTGCATTAGGCGCTGTTGTAGCAGCTGAATGGTTAGTTGATAAAAAAGGCGTTTTTACCATGAAAGACGTTTTAGGTATTTAATTAAAAAATTATAATTATGACAATGGTAGAATGGTTCATATTTTTCTTAGCAATTCAAGTAATTCACTTTTTAGGAACGTGGAAATTATATATAAAAGCAGGTAGAAAAGCTTGGGAAGCAATTATTCCAATTTATAATGGAATAGTATTAATGAAAATTTTAAAACGCCCAAGTTGGTGGATTATTTTACTATTTATTCCAATTATAAACTTATTAATGTTTCCTGTAATTTGGGTTGAAACTATTAGAAGTTTCGGAAAATATAAATCTATACATTCATTTTTAGTAGTACTTACATTAGGTTTTTATATTTACTATTTAAATTATGTTGAAAACGTAACCTATGTAGAAGACAGAAGTTTAAAATCTAGAACAGAATTAGGTGAATGGGTAAGCTCTATTGTTTTTGCAATTATTGCAGCAACAATTGTACACACCTATTTTATGCAACCTTATACCATTCCAACTTCTTCTTTAGAAAAATCATTACTAATTGGAGATTTCCTTTTTGTAAGTAAGTTTCATTACGGAGCACGAACTCCAATGACAACGGTTGCTGCGCCAATGGTACACGATTCTTTGCCATTTACAAAAATGAAATCGTATTTAAAAAAACCTCAACTTCCATATTTTAGAATTCCTGGTTTTGAAAACATTAAAAGAAACGAAATAGTTGTTTTTAACTGGCCTGTTGATACGGTTCGTTTTTTTAGAGATCATTCTAATATCCACGTTGATAAACCAATTGATAAAAAATCCAATTATGTAAAACGTTGTGTTGCAATTCCTGGTGATTCTTTAGAAATTAGAGATGGTTACATTTTTATTAATGGTGAAAGAACTGTATTGCCAGATAGAGCCAAAATACAATATATGCATAAGGTAATAACTAATGGTCAACAATTAAACGGCACAACTTTAAGCAGATATAACATTACCGAAGGAAGTTTTCAAGGAGACTTTTACATGTTAAATTTAACCGATGAAAATGCAGCCAAACTTAGTAAAAACCCAATTGTTACCAGTATAACAAAACTAATTGAACCAAAAGGAAATTATAGTAAATCAATATTTCCACATAATAGTCAATACCCTTGGTCTATAGACAATTACGGTCCAATTTATATTCCTGAAGCAGGTAAAACAGTTGAGTTAAATACTAAATCGTTGCCATTTTACAAACAAATTATTGAAGTGTACGAAAACAATAATTTAACGGTAAATGGAGATGAAATATTTATTAATGGAAAACAAGCAACCTCTTATACTTTTAAACAAGATTATTACTGGATGATGGGAGATAACCGTCATAACTCTGAAGATGCACGTTACTGGGGTTATGTGCCTTTTGACCACGTTGTTGGAAAACCTGTTTTTATTTGGTTTAGCTGGGATAGTAATGCCGATGGTATTGCTAATAAAATAAGATGGGAACGCGTTTTTACAACAGTTCATGGAACTGGAGAACCTGTATCTTATTTGTACTATTTTCTTGGCGCATTAGCTTTATGGTTTGGGTATAGCTCTTTTAGAAAACGTAAAAATAAAGAAGACTAACTATTAACTTTTAATTTTACCAATTATAAATCCATACTATTTGGATATATACATTGAAAAAAGCCAATGTAATGACTTTACTACACCCAACATTTTTTTCACCAATAATTCAATATGTTGGCATTGTACAATCAGCACAAATTTTGTTTGAAGTTGAAGATAACTTTCAAAAGCAGACATACAGAAACAGATGTTATATAAATACAGCAAATGGCAAGTATTTATTAAATGTTCCATTTCAACACACAAAAGGCATTAAACAAAAAACCAAAGATGTAAAAATTGATTACAAAGATAATTGGGTTGATTTGCATTTAAAAACCTTAAAAACAGCGTATAACTCCTCTCCTTTTTTCGAGTTTTATGTAGATGATTTAACTGCTATTTATAAAAAAAAGTTTACCTACTTATTAGATTTAAACCTAAAAACTCACCAGTTTGTTATGGATGCGCTTCAACTTGAAATTCCGTTTTCAAAAACAAATGAATATTATAAAGAGTTTGAAGGTTTAGACCTTAGACATTTGGTAAATGATTCTAAAAACAATGACTTTAAGTTAGATTCTTATTTTCAAGTTTTTGACCAAAACCATAAATTTATTCCTAACTTAAGTATTCTAGATCTTATTTTTAATGAAGGTCCTACTTCAGAAAGTTATTTAAACAACCAAAAGTTCCCGTTTTAATTTGGAAATACTTCGTTTTATAATACATTACGGAATGCACTTTTTGGTTCCTGCAATTATTGCATATCTATTCTTTAAAGAAAAATGGAAAAAGGTATATTTAGTATTTTTACTTACTATGTTAGTAGACGTAGATCATTTAATTGCAACCCCGTTATTTGATGCTAATAGATGTAGTATTAACTATCATCCGCTTCACTCCTACATTGCAATTACTTTTTATCTTTTATTTTTAATTCCAACAAAAACCAGAATTATAGCAATTGGATTGCTTTTTCACATGCTTACCGATTATATAGACTGCTTTTGGATTTAATAAAAAAAAATCCCAGAATTGCTTCTGAGATTTTTTTTAGTATTAATTATCTAACTAATTTTTTATACTTTATTCGTTTTGGCATTAAATCACCTCCTAAACGTTTTTTCTTATTTTCTTCGTAATCAGTAAATGAACCTTCAAAGAAATATACTTGAGAATCTCCTTCAAAAGCTAAAATATGTGTACAAATTCTATCTAAAAACCAACGGTCGTGACTAATTACAACAGCACAACCTGCAAAATTTTCTAAACCTTCTTCTAACGCTCTCAATGTATTTACATCTAAATCGTTTGTTGGCTCATCTAATAATAATACGTTTCCTTCTTCACGTAAAGTCATAGCTAAATGCAAACGGTTACGTTCACCTCCAGAAAGTGTACTTACTTTTTTATTTTGATCACTTCCTGCAAAATTAAAACGACTTAAATACGCACGAGAGTTTACTTGCTTTCCTCCCATTAAAATCAATTCCTGTTCATCAGCAAAATTTTGCCAAATGGTTTTTTCAGGATCAATGTTGGAATGACTTTGATCTACGTACGCAATTTTAGCAGTTTCACCTACTTTAAATTCACCTTTGTCTGGTTGCAATTCATTCATTATCATTTTAAAAATAGTTGTTTTTCCTGCTCCGTTTGGACCAATAACACCAACTATTCCTGCTTGTGGTAAATTAAAGTTTAAATCTTCATACAATAATTTATCGCCAAAAGCTTTTGAAACACCAACAGCCTCAATTACATTTGTACCTAATCTTGGTCCGTTAGGAATATAAATTTCCAACTTCTCATCTAATTGATTTTGATCTTGACTCATTAATTTATCATAATTAGCCAAACGTGCTTTTGATTTTGAATGACGTCCTTTTGGTGCCATTCTTACCCATTCTAACTCTCGTTCTAAAGTTTTTTGACGTTTTGATGCTACTTTTGATTCTTGTGCCAATCTTTTTGATTTTTGATCTAACCAAGATGAGTAATTTCCTTTCCAAGGAATACCTTCTCCTCTATCTAATTCTAAAATCCAACCAGCAACGTTATCTAAAAAGTATCTATCGTGTGTTACTGCAATTACAGTTCCTTTATATTGTGATAAATGATGCTCTAACCAATGAACAGATTCTGCATCTAAATGGTTAGTTGGCTCATCTAATAATAACACATCAGGCTCTTGCAATAACAATCTGCACAAAGCAACTCGTCTGCGTTCACCACCCGATAAATGTTTTATAGGCGTATCACCATCTGGCGTACGTAACGCGTCCATTGCTATTTCTAGTTTGGTGTCTAATTCCCAAGCATTGGCTGCATCAATTTTATCTTGTAAAACAGCTTGTTGAGCCATTAACTTATCCATTTTATCTGCATCAGAATACACTTCTTCTAAACCGAACATATCGTTTATTTTGTTGTATTCGTCTAATATTGCAACGGTTTCAGCTACACCTTCTTTTACAATATCCATTACAGTTTTTGTATCGTCTAATTCTGGTTCTTGAGATAAATAACCAACAGAATAACCTGGAGCAAAAACTACATCTCCTTGATAATTTTTTTCAATTCCAGCAATAATCTTTAATAAAGTAGATTTTCCTGATCCGTTTAAACCTAAAATTCCAATTTTTGCTCCATAAAAAAAGCTTAAATAAATATCTTTTAAAACTGGCTTATTGGCACCTTGATAGGTTTTTGTTAAACCAGACATTGAAAAGATTACTTTCTTATCATCTGCCATACATGTATTTGTTAAATTGTTTATGTTTATATTTGAGTAAAGCCTAATAGCTTTATAAAGCGTTAATTTTCAATAAAATATGTTATAATTTTTTAAGTCTTCAAACTTTTTAAATTTTAACACTTTATTTTTAATCTAACTTTACACTCTACCTTTTAATGCATTAAATACCCAAGCTATACAAAAAAATCCTATTCCAACTGTAGCAAATCCCCAACCTGCAACATCATCATATCTATATGCTCCCATTAAGATTAATATAACGCCCATTGCAATCATTAAAAAGGTTGCCCACGCTAAAACTGTATTTTTATTCATATGGCTCATAATAGTATTGTTTATTTAATTAAAAAATAAGAGTACAAATATCGCAAATATATTTGTTTTTATGTAACGTTAATTTAATATAAATAGTTTGTTAATTTAATTTTGCTAAACTTTTAGAAACATCTGCTACAAAGTTCTTTTTTAGTATTTTAGCAATATTCTAAAATCTAAATTCTTAAAAAATTTAAAATAGTTATGAAAAAAACCTCAGAATAACTTTAGTAAAATAGCACTTGCTAAATTTAATTATTACTTATAATTTCATTATTTTTCTAGTAATTTTTCCAAAATCACCTTCAAATAAAACTAATAAAGGACCTTTCCAATCTTCATTTAAATTAAATTCAATAATTCCGTTACCGCTACTCACACTTTCATTAAATAATTTCTGCCCCAAAGGGTTATAAATAACTACATTTACAGTATTACTTACATTGTTTAATTTAAATGACACCTTTTTATATGTAGGATTTGGATATGGTGAAGAAATATTATTTTCTGCCCATTCGTTTAACGATAAAGTATTATTAGATTTAATGGTATAAAATCCAATTGATTCTGTTGCATTTGTTGGATCTGTTTTTACAGCAGTTAAAGGCCTAGTTAAAGTTTTTGCCACCGTACCTTTTGAAGTTGCAACAATATAATATTCAATATCTGTATTACTAGCATTAATTGGCATATTTGCTGTAAAATTATCACTTGTTCCAACCCTATTCATTGTTACAAAATTTGGAAAATTTGTACTTCCAACAGTTTCACTTCCAGCAATTCTCCACATTATTTTTGCATTATCAATCCCATCTATATGTTTAATTATTGCTGTTAAGTTAAATGTATTTCCTGCATTTACTTCCTCTAAAGGTTGATGAACAATTAACAAAGGTTTTGCAACACCAATAGTATGTGTTATGCAATGAATAGCTCCACTTAATGAAATTAAATCTTCCTCATCTTCAACATCAATCCCAACTACTTTGTACCCAGGCATTAATTCTTCATATTTTGCAATAGCTGCTAAATTATTACCATTTACATAATTTGGCAATAATATTGTTTTATTTACAATTGTAGAATTACTGTAAGTACAATAAGAGCCTCCATTATTTGGATATTTATTTGTATCATCTTTTGGAGATTCAATCCATTCAATTTTATAAGGTGTTCCAAAAACAGATACTTTATCTGCTAATAATTGAGTGATATTTGCTTTTATTTGGGCTCCATCAGAAACATCATTTGGATATGAACTTACTAAAATAGTTTCTTCATCTAACAATTTCATGTGCATATCTATATGATGAATTCCATCATAAGGTAAAGTCTTCATTTTATAATAACTAGTTATACCCATATAACTATTCATTTCTTCATCTATTTGTGCCTCGTTTCTAACTTGTACTGCAAATCCATCTGTATCATCATTTTCATCTAAAACCAGCTCAGATGCAAACGCATTTCCCATTCCGTCAGACATAAAATTACCACCTGTATTAACCATATTAGTAATATAAACTGGAATATTTAATTGAGCTCCATGAGCCGATGGAACAGTATCATCATAAGTTCTATTTCTATTATATCTCCAATCTGCAAGTCCTAACTCACCTACATCATCGGTATAAATAGTATTACCAGAAAAATCACGTATCCAAATAGAATTTGTTGGAGTACTTAAAAAGGAAACATTAGATAAATCAATACCTTCACTTGTTAGTTTTGCACGAATAGTACTTTCAGTTACATTATAGTAAGCAATTAAAACTTTACATTCTAAAACACTGGCTCTAACAATTTCACTTAAAATATCATTGTAAGAGTTATTCCAAGATATCACTAAATATTCTACTTCCTCCCATTCTGCAGCTGTTCTAACCGATCCTGTAGGTGCCGTTGTAACTGCGCTACTTTTAAATTGAAAGCCTTTTACAACAAGTTCAGCCTTTTCTTTTTCAGAAAACCCTTTGGGAAGCACTTCCTGTTCTTGTGAAAAAATAAATTGAAAACAAAAAAATAATATAAATACTGGGGTAAGCTTTAATTTGGTTTGGGGTTTCATAATATACTGTATTTAAACATATACCAAAGCAATATAACAAAATTTCAGTATGGCTCAAAATAATAGAAATTAATATTTATTGAAATCCTTACTAATTTATAATCTTTTGTACTTTAGCAATACTAAATGTTATTCAAAAAAATGGACATCAACTTCAATAAAAATGAAGATTTTAACAAACTTCAACTATCTGAATTAAAAAAGAAACTGTTAAAAGTTTACAAAGGAGGCGGAGATAAAAACATTGAAAAGCACAAAGCAAAAGGAAAGCTAACTGCCAGAGAACGCATTGATTACTTATTTGATTCTAAAAACAACACTATTGAAATAGGCGCTTTAGCTGGTGATGAAATGTACAAAGATCACGGAGGTTGTCCATCGGCTGGCGTTATTGTTAAAATAGGCTATATAAAAGGAAAACAATGCATTGTTGTTGCAAATGACGCTACAGTAAAAGCAGGCGCTTGGTTTCCAATAACAGGAAAAAAGAATTTAAGAGCTCAAGAAATTGCTATAGAAAATAAACTGCCAATTATATATTTAGTAGATAGCGCTGGTGTTTATTTACCAATGCAAGATGAAATTTTTCCCGACAAAGAACATTTTGGTAGAATATTTAGAAATAACGCCATAATGAGCAGTATGGGAATTACCCAAATATCTGCTATTATGGGAAGTTGTGTTGCTGGCGGTGCTTATTTACCAATTATGAGCGATGAAGCTATGATTGTTGATAAAACCGGAAGTATTTTTTTAGCAGGTAGTTATTTGGTAAAAGCAGCTATTGGTGAAAGTATAGATAATGAAACATTAGGAGGTGCAACAACGCATTGCGAAATTAGTGGAGTAACAGATTACAAAGCTTTAGACGATAAAGATGCGTTAGACAAAATTAAAAATATTGTTGATAAAATTGGTGATTTTGACAAAGCAGGATTTAACAAAGTAAAAGCAAAAGACCCATTAGAAAACCCTGAAGATATTTTTGGAATATTACCGATATCAAGAAGTGAACAATATGATATGCACGAAATTATTAAGCGTATTGTAGATAACTCAGAAATTGAAGAATACAAACAAGATTACGGTAAAACAATTATTTGTGGCTATGCCAGAATTGATGGATGGGCAGTTGGAATTATTGCAAACCAACGAAAAGTAGTAAAAAATGCTAAAAAAGAAATGCAATTTGGCGGCGTTATATATTCCGATTCTGCCGATAAAGCAACCCGATTTATTGCCAACTGCAATCAGAAAAAAATTCCTCTAATTTTTTTACAAGACGTTACAGGTTTTATGGTTGGTAGTAAAAGTGAACATGGTGGTATTATAAAAGATGGCGCAAAAATGGTAAATGCGGTAAGCAATTCTGTAGTGCCAAAATTTACTATTATAATTGGTAATTCTTATGGTGCTGGAAATTATGCTATGTGTGGAAAAGCCTACGATCCACGGTTAATTGTTGCGTGGCCATCTGCAAGATTAGCTGTTATGGGAGGTGAACAAGCTGCCAAAGTTTTACTACAAATAGAAACCGCTTCTTTAAAAAAGAATGGCGAAGAAATTTCTCCTAAAAAAGAACAAGAAATTTTACAATCAATACAAAATAGGTACAATGCACAAACATCTCCTTATTACGCTGCTGCCAGATTATGGACCGATGCAGTTATTAACCCATTAGACACCAGAAAATGGA
The DNA here is from genome assembly GCF_041596795.1 of Lutibacter sp. Taxonomy (GTDB): domain Bacteria; phylum Bacteroidota; class Bacteroidia; order Flavobacteriales; family Flavobacteriaceae; genus Lutibacter. The sequence continues at coordinate 2,726 of NZ_JBFHHX010000103.1, read as the reverse complement.
TTAGTATGGGAATTGAAGCTGCGAACCACGCACCTATCGAAAAACAATTTAATTTAGGAATAATTCAAGTATAAAAGTGTTGTAAAAACAATTGGTAATATTTACATTTGCATCACTTAAAATAAAATTACAGTAATATTATGGGAAGAGCGTTTGAATTTAGAAAAGCACGTAAAATGAAGCGTTGGTCTGCTATGGCGAAAACATTTACCAGAATTGGTAAAGATATAGTTATGGCTGTAAAAGAAGGTGGGCCTCACCCAGAGAGTAACGCGCGTTTAAGAGCTGTAATTCAAAATGCGAAGGCTGCCAATATGCCTAAAGACAATGTTGAAAGAGCAATTAAAAAAGCCAGCGACAAAGATACTGCTAACTATAAAGAAGTTTTATTTGAAGGATATGCGCCTCATGGTGTTGCAATTTTAGTTGAAACAGCTACAGATAACAATAACAGATCTGTTGCAAATGTAAGAGCTGCTTTTAATAAATGTGATGGAAATATGGGAACATCCGGTTCTGTTGTATTTATGTTTGATCATATATGTAATTTTAGAGTAAAATCGGAAGATTTAAAAATGGAATTGGAAGATTTCGAATTAGAATTAATTGATTTTGAAGTTGAAGAAGTTTTTGAAGATGAAGATGGAATTTTAATTTATGCCCCTTTTGAACAATTTGGAGCTATTCAACGATTTTTAGAAGAAAACAATTTAGAAATTCTCTCATCTGGTTTTGAAAGAATTCCAACAACCACAGTTAAATTATCTGAAGAACAACAAGCAGATGTTGAAAAATTATTAGAGCGTTTAGAGGAAGATGATGATGTTCAAAATGTGTATCACTCAATGGAAATGTAAAACATATGCAATTAGCCGGTAAAAAAACTTCTGAATTAAAATTTGAAACTCCAAAGGAAGTTTTATGCCCAAAATGCAATAAAACAAATACCACAAAAGTTTCTGTAATAGGAATCTACAAGCATCTTTTTCATATTCCTTTTTTATCAAGCGGAAAAATTGGAACTTCTATTTGTGAAAATTGTAAACATACATATGAGTTGAAAGATATGCCGAATTCAATAAAACTTGCATATTACGAACTAAAAGAAACCGTTAAAACTCCTATTTGGTTTTATGCCGGTTTAATTGGAATAAAAACACTGGTTTTAATTAAAATATTCAGCAAATACGTTTAACCCTTTGTAGCACTTTTTTGCTATTCCTATTTTCAACTTTTTCTGTTTTTTAAATAATAGAACACTATTATTTAAATTTATTATTTAATCAACATTAAACAACACTTACAAACAACTAAATATCAACTAGTTAATTTTTATAATTTTACATTCAAATAAAATTTAGCATTTAAAAACCTGAAAATATTTAAGCTTAATTACTTTTAATATCCGCTGTATACTTTATGCAAAAGTTTTATAATATATAAATATATTTACTTAATTTGCATACGAATAAATTGGTTAACCAATTTTTCAAAGTACATCATATCTTTATAATTGTTGAAATGAAAAATTATTTTCAAAAACATATGCAATATTTTGCATTCTGTGTTATAATAATAGGTTTTATGTATCCTGCAATAGCTCAGGAAGTACCTTCTGATCTAATGGATAACTGTAACCAATGGAAAATTACATATCCTACCGGTGTGGAAGATAAAACATTATGCGGAGAAGCTAACAACGAGTTTTTTTATTTAAACGATACAAAAGATGCTATTGTTTTTAAAGCTCCTATTAGAACGGATAATGGCACTACGCCTAATTCTAGCAATATTCGTTCTGAACTTAGAGAACGATTAGCTGATGGTAGCGCTGATATTTATTGGACTACAGAAGGTTCACATATGGTGTACGTAAAACAAGCTATTTCGCATTTACCTATTAACAAACCTCAATTAGTAGCTACTCAAATACATGGAAATAAAGATGATGGTATTGATGATGCTATGGTAATGAGACTAGAAAATTCTCATCTCTTTTTATCATTTAATGGTACTAAACTTAGAAGCAATGTTACTATTAAAACAAACTATACTTTAGGAACCATTCATGAGGTTATTTTTTTAGTTGTAGATGGTAAGCATTATTGTTACTATTCCGAAGATGGAAATCTTTTAAATGCATATAATAACGGCACTGCATCTTCATATTTAGTGAAAGCCGACGGTAACGATTTTGTAATGAATTTAAATTACGACCAATCTTATTTTAAAGTTGGTAATTATACTCAAAGTAATGCTGATGAAGAAGGAAGCGATACTGATGATCCTACCAATTATGGAGAAGTTTTAGTGTATGATTTCTTTGTTAAACATGATGATGTTACCGTTACAGGAGTAAATATATCGCCATCTAGTAAAGATATTTATGTAGGAAACACATATCAATTATCAGCTTCGGTTACTCCTACAAGTGCAACAAATAACGGTCTAAGTTATAGTTCAAGTAATAGTGCAATAGCAAGTGTAGATTCAAATGGACTTGTAACAGCAGTTTCTGAAGGTAGCGCTATAATTACAGTTACAAGCGACGAAGGAGGCTACAAAGATACCTGTGAGATTAATGTTGCAGATGTAGCCATAATTCCTAACCTAGCTTTAAACAAATCAATAACAGGAACTGGTACTGTAGATGGTACAAACGTAGTAACTAACCTTGTAGATGGATTAACAACTACAAGATGGTCGGTTTCTGGATATCCACAAAC
>NZ_JBFHHX010000102.1:0-12073 GCF_041596795.1 Lutibacter sp. | reverse complement strand
CTTACTTACCACAAAAGATTATGTAACAGTTGGAGCTTTACGTAAAGAAGGATATTTAAAAGCCTTAGTGGCAAATAATATTGGTATTGATGAAAGTTTGATATTTAAAATTGATGATGATGTTAATTTATACCAACAAATTGAGAAAGTAGTAAACATTCCAAATCCACCAGATGCTATTTTGGCGGTAAATGAAATATATGCTGCAAATGCTTTAAAAGTAGCAAAAGCAAAAGGAATGGAAATACCTGAAGATATTGCTATTATAGGTTTTACAAGTGGTTTAATATCAGAATTTACGTCACCTCCACTAAGTTCGGTTGTACAACATGGTTTTTTAATGGGACAACATGCCGCAGAACTATTAATTAATAGAATAGAGCACAAAGCACCTGAAGAATATCAAAAAAAAGTAATTTCAACCAATATTAAAGTTAGAAAATCTACCCAGAAATGTTAATTTTAATAAAAAAACAGTATTAAAATATCCATTTATTTTTAAATTAAAGAATTTTTTTTAGTTAACTCTAAGGTTATAGTACTGAATTTTAGTTTTTTTAGGTACAAAATCTCCATTCAAAAAAATAAAAGTTAAATATAAATTTATATATTTGCTCTGTAAATTTAGGTTTACATCTACTATTTTATTCACACTTCACACAACATTTATTTAAGACCAACGGTCTTATATTGTATAATTATTAATATTATCGTTATGATTAAACGGAAACTAAGTTTCTGGGAAATCTGGAATTTAAGTTTCGGTTTTCTTGGAGTACAATTCGGTTTTGCGTTGCAAAATGCAAATGCAAGTCGAATTTTAACGAGTTTGGGGGCAGATCCTCATAATCTCTCGTTCTTTTGGCTTGTAGCTCCTATAATGGGACTTATTGTACAGCCTGTTGTTGGTGCAGCAAGTGATAAAACCTGGACACGATTAGGAAGGCGGTCTCCTTATATTTTATTTGGTGCTGTAGTCTCTATGATTGCCATGTTTTTTATGCCTAATGCACCATTAATTATAAAAGGAGGTGCTGCATTAGCATTTGGAGTTGCTATGTTAGCATTAATGGATGCTTCTTTTAATGTAACATTTCAACCATTTAGAGCGCTAGTGGCAGACATGACACCTGATGAGCAACGAAATGTAGGTTATTCCATACAAAGTTTTTTAATTAACGCAGGAGCCGTAATAGGATCAGCGTTACCTTTTATTTTAACTTGGGCAGGAATTGCAAATGAAGCCGAAGCAGGAAAAGTAGCTCCTTCAGTAATTTGGTCGTTTTATATAGGTGGATCATTATTACTTTTAAGCGTATTAGTTACAGTTTTTAAAACAAAAGAATATCCACCAAAAGAATTTGAAGCATTTAGTGGAGCGTCTGAAAACGAAGAAACAAAAAAAGAAAATTTCTTTCAGCTAATTTTAAAAATGCCAAAAACAATGAAACAATTGGCAATAGTTCAACTATTTTCATGGTTTCCATTGTTTTTATTATGGGTATACTCAACAACAGCAATTTCACAACATTATTTTGGAGTGCCAATTAATTACAACGCAGAAACGGTTACGGATCCTTCAATTAGAGAAGCATTTGATAATGCTGGTAACTGGGTTGGAATTTGTTTTGCTGTATACAGTTTAGTAGCGGCTTTATATTCTATAATAATGCCTAAACTAATTAGAATGACCAATAGAAAATTTGTATTTTCATTATCATTATTGTTTGGTGGAATAGGATATATTTCAACATATTTTTTCCATGACCAATATTTATTATTAATATCTATGGTTGGAATTGGAATGGCTTGGGCAGCAATTTTAGCCTTACCGTATGCAATTTTGTCGGGAACTTTACCAACAAAAAGAATGGGTGTTTATATGGGACTTTTTAACTTAACAGTTGTAGTTCCTCAAATATTAAGCGGTGTATTAGGAGGTCCAATTTTACAAAATTTCTTTGGAGGCGAAGGTATTTATATATTGGTATTTGCCGGAATAATAATGATTTTTGGAGGAGTTGCAGTTCGTTTTGTGGAAGATAAAAGCGAAGAAACAGTAGAAACTGCTCAAAGTGTAGGAGATAAAAATTAAAAAAATTAAGAATTAAGAATAAAAAATGAAAGCATTTATATTTGATTTAGATGGTGTTATAGTAGATACAGCAAAGTACCATTTTTTAGCATGGAGAAATTTAGCAAACGAGCTAGGTTTTGAATTTACAGAAGAACATAACGAATTGTTAAAGGGAGTAAGCAGAGTTAGATCTTTAGATATTTTATTGGAAATAGGAAAGGTAGAGTTAACAGAAGCTCAAAAACAACCTTTATTGTTAAAGAAAAATGAAGAGTATTTAAGCTATGTTTATAAAATGACTTCAGATGAAATTTTACCAGGAATATCGGAATTATTAGATTATTTAGATACTAAAAAAATTCCGTATGCCTTAGGTTCTGCAAGTAAAAATGCACCATTAATTTTAGATAAAGTTGGACTTTTAAAAAGGTTTACAGCTATTGTTGATGGAAATGATGTTTCAAAAGCAAAACCAGATCCTGAAGTGTTTCTTATTGGTGCAAAAAAACTAAATAAAAAACCTGAAGACTGTATTGTTGTTGAAGATGCTATTGCCGGTATTGAAGCCGCAAATGCAGCAAAAATGATGAGTATTGGAATTGGTGATGCAAAATTATTAAGCGAAGCAACCTATGTTTTGGCTAATACTTCTGAATTTACCCTTGAATTTTTAAATAAAATATTAAATTAAGATTATGAACAAGAATTATATAATACCAAACGAGTGGTCTATTATTGAAGAAGGTTTTGATGCTGAAAACGTAGAAGCTTCTGAAAGTCTGTTTAGTATAGGAAACGGAGCAATGGGACAACGTGCAAATTTTGAAGAAGATTATTCAGGCAAAACGTTTCAAGGTAGTTATATTGGGGGTATTTATTATCCTGATAAAACACGTGTTGGTTGGTGGAAAAACGGATATCCTGAATATTTTGCAAAAGTATTAAATGCACCTAACTGGATAGGAATTCATATTCAAATTAACGCAACTACTTTTGATTTAAATGTTTGTAAAATCTCCAATTTTAAAAGAGAATTAAACATGAAAGAAGGTTGGTTAGGGCGCTCTTTTAACGCCACACTTCCAACCGGTGAAGAAATTGAAGTACAAGCTAAAAGATTTATTAGTGTAAAATACAACGAAGTTGGTGCTATTGAATATGCTATAAAAGCAATTAATTTTTCGGGAGAAATAACCTTTTCACCTTATATTGATGCTGGAATTGAAAATGAAGATGCAAACTATGATGAATTTTTCTGGGAAACTTTAAAAATTGTTGAAGGTACTCATCAAGGGTGTATTTTGGCAAAAACATTAAAAACCGAATTTCATGTTGCAACGGCCATGGAAATTGATTTTGCCGTTAACGGAAACCAAGTTTTGCCAACACACATTACAACTATTGAAGAAAAAGAATTAACCTATACTTATAAAGTAAAGGTTGCAAAAGGAGATACAGCTACAATATATAAATATGCATCGTACGTAAGTTCCTTAAATTATGAAAAAGCTGATTTAATTGATGCCAGTTTTAAAAATGTAAGTGAAGCTAAAAATATTGGTTTTAAGCAATTATTTCAAGATCAAAAAGAATCTTGGGCTACTATTTGGGAAACAGCCGATATTATTATTGAAGGAGATATTAAAGCACAACAAGGAATTCGTTTTAATATTTTTCAACTAAATCAAACCTATATGGGAACCGATGCACGTTTAAACATTGGTCCAAAAGGGTTTACTGGTGAAAAATATGGTGGAAGCACTTATTGGGATACAGAAGCATATTGTATACCATTTTATATGGCAACTAAAGATGCAAGTGTTGCTAAAAACTTATTATTATACCGTTACAATCAATTAGATAAAGCTATAGAGAATGCAGCAAAATTAGGTTTTAAAAATGGCGCAGCATTGTATCCAATGGTAACTATGAATGGTGAAGAATGTCATAACGAGTGGGAAATTACCTTTGAAGAAATTCATAGAAATGGAGCCATGGTGTATGGTATTTACAACTATGTAAATTTTACACAAGATTTTGAATATGTAGTTTCTAATGGATTAGAGGTAATGATTGCTATTGCTCGTTTTTGGCATCAACGTGCTAATTGGTCCGAAGCAAAACAACAATATGTAATTTTAGGAGTTACAGGTCCAAATGAATACGAAAACAACATCAACAATAATTTTTACACCAACTATTTAGCAAAATGGTGTATAGAATATACTATTGATTGTTTAAATAAAGTGAAACACAATTATCCAAATGACTTTGATAGAATTTTGAAAAAAACCAATTTATCTATTGAAGAAACGTATAAATGGATGAAAGTTTCAGATGCTATGTATTTCCCTTTTAGTGAAGAGCATAACGTGTACTTACAACAAGATGGATTTTTAGATAAAGAAATAATTCCGGTAAGTGAGTTGCCAAAATCTGAACGACCAATAAATCAAAAATGGTCATGGGATCGTATTCTTCGTTCTTGTTATATAAAACAAGCCGATGTTTTACAAGGAATGTTTTTCTTTGAAGATAAATTTGATAAGGAAGTTGTTGAACGTCATTTCGATTTTTATGAACCTTTAACAGTACATGAATCATCTTTATCACCTTGCGTACATTCAATTTTGGCTGCTTCTATAGATAGAATGCCAAAAGCATACGAGCAATATTTACGTACAGCACGTTTAGATTTGGATGATTACAATCATGAAGTACATGAAGGTTGCCACATTACAAGTATGGCAGGAACATGGATGAGTGTTGTACAAGGTTTTGGAGGAATGCGTGTTTGGGAAAATGGAGTTTTAGTATTTAATCCACAAATACCAGCAGAATGGAAATCGTACTCATTTACAATTAACTTTAGAGGAAATGTTTTAAAAGTTTATAAAAGTCAAACCGACTGTAAATTCCGCAACGAATCTGAAAAAGAACTTAAATTGATAGTGAATAATAAAGAAATATTAATACCAGCTAATCAATTAATAACAGTATAATTATCCAATTCCTGTAAAAAAAATAGTATTTTTATTTTTTTACAGGAATTGTTTTTAAAAATCAATTCAAAATGAAAAAATTTAATCTCTATATACTATTTTTATTCATAATAATGAGTGTGAACGGGCAAAATATACAAAAAATAGAACCTCCGTATTGGTGGGTTGGTATGAATAATAATCGACTAGAGTTAATGATTTATGGTGAAGATATTGCACAATACATACCATCCATAAAAAATTCAGCTATTCAATTAGTTGAAGTAAAAAAAACAGATAATAATAATTACCTATTTTTAAACTTAAACCTTTCAAAAGCAACTGTAGGAAAGTTTGCTATTAATTTTTCAAAAGCAGATAAAAAAACTAATTTTTCTGTTGATTATGAATTAAAACAACGTATAGAAAATTCTAATTTAAAAGAAGGTTTTAGTAGTTCAGATGTTATATACCTTATAACCCCAGATAGATTTGCAAATAGTGATATTTCAAATGATAAAGATCAATCGTTAAGAGAGACATCAATTAACAGAAAAGATGATTATGCCCGTCATGGAGGCGATATAAAAGGGATAACCGCACATTTAGATTATATTAGTAGTATGGGCTTTACGGCAATTTGGCCAACGCCACTGTTAATAAATGATATGAAAGAAAGCTCGTATCACGGGTACGCAATGACAGATTTATACAAGGTAGATCCGCGTTTTGGAACTTTAGAAGATTATATAGAATTGTCTAATAAAGCCAGAAATAATGGATTGAAATTAATAATGGATCAGGTGGAAAATCATATTGGAAATGAACATTGGTGGATGAAAGATTTACCTGCAAACGATTGGATAAATTATCAGAAAGAAGCAAAAGAAGGGAATTTTATTATAACAAACCATAGACGTACAGCTAATCAAGATTTTTATGCTTCTGAAGCAGATAAAAAATTATTAATAGATGGTTGGTTTGTTGATGGAATGCCAGATTTAAACCAAAATAATCCTTTATTATCTACGTACTTAATTCAAAATAGTATTTGGTGGGTAGAAACTTTAAATTTAGGAGGTATTAGGCAAGATACCTATCCATATTCAAGTAAAGAATTTATGGCAAAGTGGGCAGGATCCATTATGGAGGAATATCCAAATTTTAGTATTGTTGGTGAAGAATGGAGCTTAAATCCGTTGTTAGTTGGTTACTGGCAAAAAGGTGCTAAAAATAAAGACGGTTATCAGTCTAATTTAACCTCAACTATGGATTTTCCAATGCAAAGGGCTATTGTTAATGGTTTAAATGAAGAGGAGTCTTGGGATACTGGTTTTGTAAAATTATACGAAGGTTTGGCAAATGATTTTTCGTATGCAAATCCAGAAAATATTATGATTTTTCCAGACAATCATGATATGAGTAGAATTTACACCCAATTACACCAAGATGTTTTAAAAACAAAAATGGCCTTGGGATATTTGTTAGCCTTACCAAGAATTGTTCAAATTTATTACGGAACTGAAGTGCTGTTAAGTGATGCCGAAAAACCTGGAGACCACGGTTTAATTAGAACTGATTTTCCTGGTGGTTGGCAAGGAGATAGCGTAAATGCTTTTACAGGTGAAGGTTTATCGGAAAAACAAATTGAAATGCAATGGTTTTTAAAAACTGTTTTAAATTACAGAAAAAATAGTGAAGCCATTCATAGCGGAAAAACTATTCATTTTGCTCCTGAAAATGGCGTTTATGTATTGTTTAGAATTAAAGGAAATGAAATTGTTACTGTAATTTTAAATAAAAATGAAAACGAAATTGAGTTAGATTTAACAAGATTTGCTGAGGTTGGATTAACAGGACAAAAAGTTAAAAATATAAATACTTCAGAAGAATTTACTTGGTCCAATTCTATAAAACTTAATGGAAAAGGAATTTATATTTTAACTACAAAACTTTAGTAATGCGTTTTTTTAAAGAAATATTAGTGCTAAGTATTTTGTTGGTATTATTTTCTTGTAAAGAAAAACAACAAATAACAGCTGTAAATACTCCAGTAAAATTTTCAGAATTTAAAGGAAAATTAGCTTCTGGAACTATAAAAGTAATAGATAGTTTTCCTTCAAAATTTGTACGACCTAGAACTGTTGCTGTTTGGTTGCCAAATGGGTATTCTGTAAATGAAAAATATGCTGTTATGTATATGCACGATGGACAAATGTTGTTTGATGCAGCAACTACTTGGAACAAACAAGAATGGAAAGTTGATGAAATTATTGGCAATTTATTAGATTCAGCAAAAATTAAGAAAACCATTGTTGTAGCAATTTGGAATCATCAAGATATTAGACATTCAGATTATTACCCTCAAAAACCTTTTAATTTATTACCTCAAAAGTTTAAAGACTCTATTTTTTCCGAAAGTCAAAAACAGTTTGGAACGGCATTTAAAGGATTGCAATCTGATAATTATTTAAAATTTATTGTTGAGGAGGTAAAACCATTTATAGATTCAAACTTTTCGGTTTATAAAAACCCAGAAAATACAACTATTGCAGGTTCAAGTATGGGCGGATTAATTTCTATGTACGCAATTTGTGAATATCCAAAAGTTTTTGGTGGAGCAGCGTGCTTGTCTACACATTGGATAGGTTTTATGCCTCAAGAAAATTCGGTAGTTCCTGAATCATTTTTTAAGTATTTAGAGTCAAATTTACCTTCACCCAAAACACATAAAATTTATTTTGATTATGGAACAGAAACCTTAGATAAATTTTATTTACCCTATCAAAATAGGGTAAATGAGGTGCTAACTTTAAAAGGTTTTGATAACTCTAATTCAAAAAATTTAAAATTTGAAGGGCACGATCATTCTGAAAATTCTTGGAGTCAACGTTTTCAAATACCAGTTGAATTTTTACTAAAAAAATAATAAACCGTCAACCTGAACTTGATTCAGATTCTCATTACTATATACTATTAATGAGAAAATAAACGCTGAAACAAGTTCAGTTTAACAAAAAAACATTTATATGAGAGTATTAAAATTTTTAATTTTTCTTTTTACGTTTTCAACCACAATTTTCTATTCTCAAAATTCTGCTAGAAAGTTTGTAACAGTTAAAGCATATACTAATTATGTTGAGGTAAAAACAAATGATGGTTTGTACAGATTTCAACCCTACGGAAATGAAATAATTGAAACTTCATTTATTCCAAATGGTGAAAGTTTTTCTGAAAATTCTCACGCAGTTGTTTTAAAACCAAAACCGGTTAAAATGGAAATTATTGAAACTTCCAATGTAACCGAAATTAAAATGTTAGATATTTCTGTAAAAATAACTCACGCGCCATTTCAAATTTCCTATTATTATGAAGGTAAGTTATTAACTTCAGAGAAAAATGGCTATTCAAAAAATGATGAATTTGAAGAATTAGATTTTAATTTAACCAACGATGAAATTTTATATGGTGGTGGTGCACGCGCGTTAGGAATGAACCGAAGAGGTAACCGTTTGCAATTGTACAACCGAGCGCATTACGGATACGAAACGCATTCGGAATTAATGAATTTTACCATTCCTTTAGTATATTCTTCAAAAATGTACGCCATTCATTTTGATAATGCACCAATTGGTTATTTAGATTTGGATAGCAATAAAAACAATACACTTACATATCAAACAATTTCTGGTAGAAAAACCTATCAAATTATTGCTGGTGATGATTGGGAAGAATTGGTAGAAAATTATGTAAGTTTAACAGGGTTTCAACCCTTAATTCCACGTTGGGCATTAGGTAATTTTTCAAGCAGATTTGGATACCATTCTCAACAAGAAGTTGAAAATACCATTGCTAAATTTTCAGAAGAAAATATCCCTGTTGATGCTGTTATTATAGATTTATTTTGGTTTGGAAAAGAAATGAAAGGAACTATGGGAAATTTAGAATTTCATAGAGATTCCTTTCCTAATCCTGAGAAAATGATTGCTAATTTAAAAGCAAAAGGAGTTAAAACAGTTTTAATTACAGAACCTTTTGTGTTAACAACATCTAACAAATGGGATGAAGCTGTTAAAATGGATATTTTAGGAAAAACCAAAGAAGGGAATCCATATACCTACAATTTTTACTTTGGAAATACTGGAATTATAGATATTTTTAAACCAGAAGGAAAAGATTGGTTTTGGGATATTTATAAAAACTTAAATACCATTGGCGTTGCAGGTTGGTGGGGAGATTTAGGAGAGCCAGAAGTGCATCCATCGGATTTATTACACGCAACTGGAACTGCAGATGAGGTTCATAATATTTATGGGCACAATTGGGCTAAATTAATTTTTGAAGGTTATAAAAAAGATTTTCCGCAACAACGTCCGTTTATTTTAATGCGCGCAGGATATTCTGGATCACAACATTACGGAATGATTCCTTGGTCTGGAGATGTAAACAGAACTTGGGGCGGTTTGCAATCGCAAGTAGAAATTGCCTTACAAATGGGAATGCAAGGTTTAGGTTACATGCATTCTGATTTAGGTGGATTTGCTGGTGATAATTTAGACGATGAATTATACACACGTTGGTTACAATATGGTGTTTTTCAGCCAATTTATCGTCCACACGCGCAAGAAGAAGTTCCAAGTGAACCCGTTTTCAGAGAACCTAAAACTAAAGGATTAGCAAAAAAATCTATTGAATTACGTTATCAATTATTGCCTTATAATTATACCATTGCTTTTGAAAATAATCGGAAAGGAACACCATTAATGCGTCCGTTATTTTTTGAAAATTCTTCAAATAATCAGTTATTAGTAAATGATAAAACCTATTTGTGGGGGAACGATTTTTTAGTAAGTCCGGTTGTAAAACCAGGCATTACAGAACAAGAAGTTGCATTTCCAAATGGCTCAAATTGGTTTGATTTTTATACTGGAGATAAAATTGAAGGCGGACAAACAAAAACAGTGCAACTTTCAGAAGAAAGCATTCCAACATACGTTCGTGGAGGTGCATTTATTCCAATGATTTCAACCATTCAAAGTACAGTAAATTATAGTTTAAAAAATTTCGATGTTCATTTTTATTTTGATGAATCTGTAAAAGAGAGCAAAGGAAAAATATACAATGATAACGGTGAAACGCCCAATGCTTTTGAGAAAGAAATGTATGAAATAGTGCATTTTGAAAGTGAATTTAAAAAAGGTTGTTTAACTGTTGAAATTGAGCAAGAGCTTGGGGAAAACTATCAATTTTCATCAAAAGAAATAAAACTAATAGTTCATAATATTTCAAAAAAACCTAAAAAAGTGAAAGGTTATAAGTTTACGTGGAATGAGGAAAAAGGCACACTTGAAATTATAATTTCAATACAAAAAGTTTCAGAAAAAACAATCAAAATTAAATTCTAAATAAGAATGAAAAAATATATTATAGTAGTAGTATTGTCCATTATTATGGCTAATTGCACAACAAAAAAACAAGAAATGGCCGCAGAAAATTCTTTTAAAGAAGTTCCTTTTATTTGGGAAAATGCAAATATCTATTTTTTACTAACAGATAGATTTAATAACGGAAACCTTGAAAATGATGTAAACTTTAATAGAACAAAAGAAACATCAAAATTAAGAAGTTTTGAAGGTGGTGATATTATTGGAATCACCAAAAAAATAGAAGAGGGTTACTTTACCAATTTAGGAATAAATGCTATTTGGTTAACACCAATTGTAGAGCAAATTCACGGAGATGTTGATGAAGGTACGGGTGCAACTTACGGTTTTCACGGGTATTGGGCGAAAGATTGGACTGCTTTAGATCCTAATTTTGGAACTAAAGAAGATTTAAAAAATTTAGTTGAAGTAGCACATAAAAACGGAATTAGAATTGTATTAGATGGCGTTATAAATCATACAGGTCCGGTAACTAAACTAGATCCTGTTTGGCCAACTGATTGGGTGAGAACTGATGTGCAATGTTCTTATGAAGATTACGAATCTACTGTAATGTGTACCTTGGTGAAAAACTTGCCAGATATTAAAACGGAAAGTAATGAAGCTGTTGAAATTCCAACAGAACTAGCTGAAAAATGGAAAGCAGAAGGAAGATATGAGCAAGAAATGAAAGAATTAGATGCCTTTTTTGCAAGAACAGGCTATCCAAGAGCTCCAAGATTTTATATAATGAAATGGTTAACAGATTATATAACAGAATTTGGAATTGATGGTTACAGAGCTGATACGGTAAAACATACGGAAGAAAGTATTTGGGGAGAATTTAAAAAAGAATGTGAGTATGCATTTGCAGAATGGAAGAAAAATAACCCAGATAAAGTGTTAGATGATAATCAGTTTTATATGGTAGGAGAAGTATATAATTATGGAATTGGTGGCGGACAATTATTTGACTTTGGAGACAAAAAAGTAAATTATTTTGAAAATGGCTTTAGAAGTTTAATAAATTTTGAATTTAAATGGAATGCTGCTCAAAACACCTATGAAGAATTGTTTTCACGATATTCTAATATTTTAAATAATCAATTAAAAGGTTTTGGTGTTTTAAACTATGTAAGTTCACATGATGACGGAAGCCCGTTTGATAAAGATAGAACTAAAACTTATGAATCGGCCACAAAATTATTGTTGTGTCCAGGAGCATCACAAGTTTATTATGGAGATGAATCTGCACGTTCTTTAGTTATTGAAGGAACAGTTGGTGATGCAACCTTACGTTCTAATATGAACTGGGATGAAATTGCTTCAAGCAAAAACACAAAAGAAATTCTATTGCATTGGCAAAAATTAGGAAAATTTAGAAGTAATCATCCCGCTGTAGGTGCAGGAGTTCATAAAATGTTAAGCGAAAATCCGTATGTTTTTGAAAGAACATTTATAAAGGATTCATATTCAGATGCTGTTGTTATTGGTTTAGATTTGGCCTTAGGAGAAAAAGAATTGACCGTTGGAACTATTTTTAAAGATGGAGATGTACTAACAGATGCTTATTCTGGGATAAAGGTTGAAGT
>NZ_JBFHHX010000101.1:0-12149 GCF_041596795.1 Lutibacter sp. | reverse complement strand
TAATTGTGTTATTTACATTTTTATTTGTTGATATGTTTGATACTGTTGGAACGTTAGTTGGAGTTTCATCAAAAGCAGATATGTTAGACAAAGATGGAAATGTTCCAAGAGTAAAACAAGCTTTATTTGCAGATGCTATTGGTACTTTTTTTGGTGCAATTTTAGGAACATCAACAGTAACAACCTATGTAGAAAGTGCTGCAGGTGTAGCGGAAGGTGGAAAAACAGGGATGACAGCTTTAACAGTAGCAGGAATGTTTGCCTTGGCATTATTTTTTGCTCCAATTTTTATGATTATTCCCCCAGCGGCAACTGCTCCAGCATTAATTATTGTTGGATTATTTATGATTTCACCAATTATGAAAATTAATTTGGATGACTTTACAGAATCTATTCCAGCGTTTTTTACTATAGTTATGATGCCATTAACATATAGTATTGCAGAAGGAATTGTTTTTGGGATGCTTGCGTATGTATTATTAAAGTTTTTAACTGGTAGATATAAAGAGATAAAACCAATAATGGTAATTATTGCAATTTTGTTTATTATTAAGTTTTACGTGTAACCAAGTAAATTTACCACATAAAAAAAGCCTTTTTGATGTATTCAAAAAGGCTTTTTTTTATAAGCTTATTTGTGAAAATTAGTAAACTTTCATTAACTCTACATCAAAAATTAGTGTAGCATCTGGAGGAATAACTCCACCTGCACCTCTGCTTCCATAAGCTAAATTAGAAGGGATTACAAAACGAGCTTTATCACCAACATTTAATAATAAAATTCCTTCGTCCCAACCCGCAATTACTTGACCAACACCAACTTGAAAATCAATTGGTTCTTTTCTTTGGTATGATGAATCAAAAACTTGACCATCTAATAATTGACCTTTGTAATGTACAGAAACCTGATTTCCTTTTTCAGCTTTTTTACCTGAACCTTGTTGTAAAATTTTATAACGTAAACCACTTGGTGTTTCATCATAACCAGCAGCAACTTCATCTAATTGTTTTTTTATAGCTGCTTTAGCTTCTGCTTCTCTTTTTGCTCTAGAACCTTCAAATGTTCTAAATGCTTCAACAGCATTAAATTTTTCTGCAGCTTCACCAACTCTTACAATTTCAAGAGATTCTAAAACGTCGTTTTGAGCAATTGCATCAACAATATCCTGTCCTTCAACAACGTTTCCAAATACAGTATGTTTATTATCTAACCAAGGTGTAGCAACGTGTGTAATAAAAAACTGACTTCCGTTTGATGCTGGTCCCGAGTTTGCCATAGACAAAATTCCAGGGCCGTTGTGTTTTAATGTTGGGTGAAATTCATCATCAAAACTATAACCAGGAGAACCTGTTCCTGTTCCAAGCGGACAACCACCTTGAATCATAAAATCTGCAATTACTCTGTGGAATTTTAAGCCATTATAATATGGTTTTCCTTGAGGTTTTGCATTGTTTTCTAAATTTCCTTCAGCTAATGCAACAAAGTTACCAACTGTTCCAGGAGTTTTTTCAAATTCTAAATTTACTAATATAACACCTTTTGATGTGTTAAATTTTGCGTATAATCCGTTATTCATGTTCTTATTTTTTTAAACGAAGCAAAGATACAACCTTTAGTTAGATATAAAAAAATCCATTTTCTTATTTATAAGTTAAACTTAGGTAGTTAAAAAATAAAGTTTTATTAACCGTTAAATGAAATAGTAAAAATTATAATAGAAATTTTAATGCAAAAAATATAAGCAGATATTAAAATTACCATTCGGATTATAATTCTAGATTGTTTTTTTTAAAATGATATTTATTTATGTTAAAATGGTAATATATTATTTGTAATAGTGATATTTTTCTGAACAGTTATGTAATTTTGTAATAATAAAATTTAAGAGTAACTTGTATTGTCCGTTTTATATAAAATTGTATGGTAAGCACTTCAAAAATATATTTTAAATTAGTTGTTACAATTTTATTTGTAACCTTAATATCTTGCGGTTCAGGAGGTGATGATATTAATGAGATAGAGGAAATTGAAATAGATGAAACGCCAGAAGATGCGTTAACAACAACTCCAACAACTGAAACCAATTTTGTTTGGAAAAATTGGTATTTATCCGTTCCAGTAGATCGTGGAAATGGGAGTGCAACTTCAATATATTATGCGGCAATTGAAAGTAATAGTTTAACAGCTGCGCAATCTGAGTATTTTTATAAAAACTCCGATGGAAGTTATACTATGTACACTAAATACACTGGTTTTACAACTTCAGGTGGTCCGTTTGCTTTAAGCGATGGATATTACTGTAGAACAGAATTAAGAGAATTTTGGCAAGGAAATCAAACAACAAGTGACAATTGGTCTATGTCTAGCGGTACACATATTTTAGAATCAACCGCAGAGGTTGTGTATTGCGAAGGAAGTGGACAAACCTATGTAGCACAAATTCATGGTATAGAAACAACTGGTTTAGTTGGTGCACCTGCAACCGTAAAAGTTCAATGGAAAAATGGTTCGTTAGTTATTGAATATTATGTGAAACCAGATAATGGTGAATCTTGGACGAGTACTTATGATGAAAAAATTACCATTGGAAAAGTAGATAATGAAAAATTTACTATTAAAATAAAAATTGAATATGGTAAATTATATTATGCTTTAGTTTGTGAAAATAAAAGCATAAATATAGACTATACTTTTGTTTATGATTACGTTACTAATGGTTATTTACATGATAATTATTTTAAAACAGGTAATTATTTTAAATGGAATAGTGATTACGAAAAATCGGCAAAAGTAATTTTACATAAAGTTGTAACTTCACATACCTAATTAAATAAGGATTAAAATAATTTTAATTGAATTATAGAACAAAAAAATCCGCTTATAGCGGATTTTTTAATTATTTATAAAGAATTAAACTTTAGCAGTTGAAATCTTTTCAATTTTTATTGATTGTTCAATTTTAGTAGCATCACTAGTTAAACCACATCCTTTTTTTGATGATCCACAAGCACTTAGTAGTAAAATTAAAAATGTTAATCCTAATAGTTGTATTCCTATTTTTTTCATAATTAAAATTTGATTTTTTATTAATTAACGTTTCAATTTAAATATTATTTTATGAAACTAATTTATTTAAAGTATATAAAATAAGCTCCTCTACGGATTTATAAGGATCATTACTAAATGTACCATTTGCTCTGTTTGCAATAATAGCATTCATAGAACAAGCATTGTGGCCTAATAATTTTGACAATCCATAAATTGCTGAGGTTTCCATTTCTAAGTTGGTAATACGTACTCCGTTATATTCAAAATTATCAATCTTATTATTTAAACCAGGATCTTGTAAAGCTAAACGAAGCACACGACCTTGTGGGCCATAAAAACCTCCAGCTGTAGCGGTTACACCTACAAAAACTTTATCGCTTGTTAATTTTTTTTCTAATTCCTCGCTATTTTGAACAACATACGGGCGTCCTTTTCTAGGGCTCCAATTAGTATGTTTTATAAATAAATCTTCAAAATCTTTTATTAATATATGCTCACAATTATAAGAATGTAACATTCCGTCAAATCCTAATCCGTATTTTGCTAATACAAAGCTATCTACAGGAATATCTGTTTGTAAAGATCCAGAAGTACCAATTCTAACAATATTTAATTGTGTATGTTCTTTTTTTAAGGTTCTGGTTTCTAAATTAATATTAACCAAAGCGTCTAACTCGTTCATTACAATATCAATATTATCAGGACCTATACCTGTTGAAATTACTGATATTTTTGTTCCTTTATAAGTTCCTGTAATGGTTCTAAATTCTCTTTTTTGAGTTTCAAATTCAACACTATCAAAATGTGCTGATATTTTTGGCACTCTGTTTTGATCGCCCACAAAAATAATATTTGTTGCTATGTTTTCTGGTTTTAAGTTTAAGTGATAAACACTACCATCTGGGTTTAAGATTAGCTCTGAGGCTGCTATTTTATTCATAAATTTATCCGCCAACGCGTTTTATATTATATCCTTCTTTTTTAAGGATTTCCATTATTTTATCTCTATAATTACCTTGAATTATAATTTCGTTGTCTTTAACACTACCGCCAACACCACATTTAGTTTTTAATACTTTGGCCAAAGATTTTAAATCTTCTTCGTTTCCAACAAAACCAGTGATTACGGTAACTGTTTTTCCACCTCTTCCTTTATTGGAAAAGTGTGCTTCTAAAAATTGATTTTTGGGAGCTAAGGTTTCTTCTTGTTCTTCTTTTTCAAATTCAAAATTAGTATCTGTAGAAAAAACAAATCCACCTAAATCTTCCAAACTACTTAGTTTTTTTTTACTCATGTGTACTATTATTCAATAATTTAACAAGTTACTTTTTATTTAGTTTATTCCAAATAAATAGCAATGCTGCTAATAATTCAAAAACCAAACCAGTGGCTAAAATTAGACTAGCTTGAGGGTTTTTAGCTACTTTTAATATAGCTCCGGCGATTATTAAAAATACGCCAAAAGTAAAAATTGATATTACTTTTTTCGAAATCATTTTAATAAACCTAATTCTCTTAATCGTTCATTTAAAAATTCACCAGCTGTAATATCATCATATACTTTTGGATGTGTTTCTGTAATGCATTCAGGTAAACAATTCAATTTCATGTCACTAATTGGATGTGTAAAAAATGGAATTGAATAACGTGGTTTATCCCAATCTTCACGTGGAGGATTTACAACTCTATGTATGGTAGAACGTAACTTATTATTAGTTAAGCGCTCTAACATATCACCAACATTAATAACTAATTGTTCAGGTAGCGCGGTTACAGGAATCCATTCTCCTTTTTTATTTTGAACTTCTAATCCTGCTGCTGAAGCTCCCATAAGCAGCGTTATTAAATTAATATCGCCGTGAGCAGCCGCTCTAACTGCGCCTTTTGGTTCGCCAATAATAGGAGGATAGTGAATAGGGCGTAAAATACTGTTTCCGTTAGTAACGTATTTATCAAAGTAATTTTCATCCAATCCAATATAAATTGCTAATGCTCTTAAAACATATATAGCTGTTTTTTCTAACATTTTATAGGCTTCCATTCCGGTTTTATTAAAACTAGGAAGTTCTTTTACAATAACATTTGATGGATACTGAGACTTTAATTTTTCATTTCCAACAACTTCTTGTCCAAAATGCCAAAATTCTTTTAAATCGCCTTCTTTTTTACCCTTTGCACTTTCTTTTCCAAAAGAAGTATAACCTCTTTGGCCACCAATACCTTTTATTTCATACAGTTTTTTTGTAGCAATAGGCAGATTAAAAAAAGCTTTAACATCTTTATACAACTTTTCTGAA
This sequence comes from Lutibacter sp., assembly GCF_041596795.1. Taxonomy (GTDB): domain Bacteria; phylum Bacteroidota; class Bacteroidia; order Flavobacteriales; family Flavobacteriaceae; genus Lutibacter. The sequence continues at coordinate 6,802 of NZ_JBFHHX010000101.1, read as the reverse complement.
AGAGAATCTGGTAAAAAATGACCTTTTAGCGCAATAAAACCTATTTCTTCATAGGCTTCACCAATTTCTTTAACAAATTGTTGTTTCTTTTTAGGGTCTTCGCTTAAAAAATTGTTTAAATCTAGACTTGGAATATTTTTCATTATAAATTTAATTAACAATTAAAAGTACAAAAAATTATTTAGTCTTTTTAATTATTGGAATTAAGTAACTAATTGAATAATTAAAACCAATACCCAAATCGTTTGAAAAAACCTTGTTGAAACCAGGGATATATAAATTTTCGAAATTATCTGGTTCTTTTGTAGTAATCAATTTTTTAATATTTATTTGGGCTCCAAAATAAATATTTTTAAAGGTTTCAACTTTCATTCCAGCAACAAATTCTAGCCAATGGGCAGATAAATCTTTATATTCAGTATTTGGCTCAATTAAATCGGCTTCAAAATAGGTTCCATAAGAATTTGGAGTGTAATTATTTAAAGTTTGACTAAAAAAACTAAACGCATAGCGTCCTCCAAAAAATATTTCATTATTCATACCAGCCCAATTTCTATAGGCATTATAATTTACACCAAGTTTTATGTAAGAACCACTTGTTGTAAAAGTTATAAAATCTTCAGTTGTAATTACATCTTCATATCCTAATTCTGCAGCTGCATAATGATTTTTTGAGAAACGAAGGTCTCCAGTAATTTCAAATCCTTTTTTATCGCTATCAATAAAAGAGGTTATTGGTTTACTAATATCGGCTCCAACTCTTAATCCGTAAGTTTGTTTTAATTTTAAAGTATCAGTTTTTTGTTGAGCAAATCCAACAATTGATACAAATAGACTAATGATAAATATTGATATGCGCATTTGTTTCATTTTCAATTGTTGTACTAGTAAGGGTAAAATCTTTAATCCAATTATAAGTAGAAGTTACGGCTACATTTTCAAATATAGTTTTATATCCACAAGAGCGCGAAATATAAACGTTTGTTCTATCGTAAGTGATATTTAATTGGTCTATTTCTGTATCTGATTGCAGTTTATAAATAGTGCTGTTTTCATTTAAGTTTAAGGGAATTGTAATAGAATCTAAAGCTTCACTTGTATAAATACTGTCTTTTTCATTAGCCCAAACTGTAAGAGAACTTACTGATTTAATAGTGTCTGGATCATCAGCATCATAAAAACGAATTATTAAATAGGGTGTAGTTGAATCTAAACAAATATCATCACTTTCACAATTGCTAAATGCAATTAAAAGAATAAAAAGTAGAATGCTAAATTTTTTCATTTGTGTTTATATTAGTTCTAAAAGTACTACATTTTCTACGTGATGTGTTTGTGGAAACATATCAACCGCTTGTGTTTTAATTATTTTGTATTGTTCTTTCATTAAAGCTAAATCTCTGGCTTGTGTGGCAGAATTACAACTTACATAAACAATTCTTTTTGGGGCAATTTCTAAAATTTTAGCAACTACATTTTTATGCATTCCATCACGTGGTGGATCTGTAATTATTACATCTGGCTGTCCGTGTTTTTTTATAAAACTATCATTAAAAACATCTTTCATATCACCTGCATAAAATTCAACGTTAGATATGTTGTTAAATTGTGCATTTAATTTTGCATCGGCAATTGCTTCGGGAACAGATTCAACTCCTATTACTTTTTTGGCGTTTTTGGCTACAAATTGAGCAATTGTTCCGGTTCCTGTATAAAAATCGTACACTACTTCATTGCCAGATAAATTAGCAAAATCTCTGGTAATTTTATATAGTTCGTATGCTTGTTCAGAATTTGTTTGATAAAATGATTTAGGTCCAATTTTAAATTTTAAACCTTCCATTTCTTCAAAAATATGATCTACTCCTTTAAATAAAATAATATTTTGGTCGTATAAAGTATCGTTTCCTTTGCCATTTATTACATATTGCAAAGAAGTGATTTGTGGAAATGCTTCAGCAAGTGAATTTAATAAACCTTCGCGTTTTTTTACATCTTCTTTAAAAAACTGAATAACTACCATAATTTCTCCTGTTGAAGAAATACGTAACATAATTGTTCTTAATAATCCAGATTGCTCTCTTGGGTTGTAAAATTCTAGCCCATTTTCAATACCATAATTTTTAATAAAATTACGAATATCATTAGATGGGTCTTCTTGTAAATGACATTTATTAATATCTAAAATTTTATCCCACATTCCTGAAATATGGAAACCACAAGCATTTTTATTGTCAATTTCTTTGTTAGAATTTATTTCATCTAATGTTAACCAACGGCTATTAGAAAATGAAAATTCCATTTTATTTCTATAAAAGAAAATATTTTTACAACCAAGAATAGGAGTAATTTCTGGCAAATCTAAATGACCAATTCTTATTAAGTTGTTTTTAACTTCATTTTCTTTGTATTCAAGTTGGTGTTCATATTTCATATTTTGCCATTTGCAACCACCACAATGTTCAAAATGATCGCAAACAGGCGCTGTTCTTTTATCAGAATATTTATGAAATTTAATAGCAGTACCTTCAAAGTATGCTTTGCGTTTTTTTCCAGTTTTTACATCAACAATATCTCCTGGAACTGTATTTGTTAAAAATATTACACGCCCATCTGGTGCTTTTGCCACAGTTTTACCACGAGCTCCAGCATCAATAACTTCAATATTTTCAAATATAGTTTGTGTCTTTCTTCTTGTCATTTTGCAAATGTACCATATTTACATAAAAAAAAAGCATCCCAATTGGGATGCTTTTCTATTTATTTTATTTGATTAGTTTACACTCTTCATATAAGCTACAATAGATGCTAATTCTTCTGCTGTTAAATCTTTAACAAAACCATCTAAATTTGCTTTCATAATTGCAACTTGACCAGGATCTGTATCAACAATAGCAGGAGTTTCTCCTTTTAAAAAGGTAATAATTTCTGCATTTTGTTCAGCATAAACTTTATGAATATCTTTTATTGATGGTCCAATTACCTTTGTATCTGGCATATGACAAGTAGCACAAGTTTTATCAGTAAATAATTTTTTTCCTAATTCTACATTACCAACAACATCTTGAGCAACTTCTTTTGCAGCCTCTACAACTGTTTCTTCAACTACTTCTTTTACTTCTTCTTTCTTTTTGTCACCGCAACTTGCAAAAAATACAGCAGCTAAACTAAGCACTAATAATGATTTTTTCATTTTTCTATTTTTAAAAATTATAGTAACAAATTTATATATTTAATTTAAACCATATGTGATTTTTATAACAAAAAAAATATTAATTAAGATTTACGTAAATATGAGTAATTTGATACTATTTAATTGATTAATTATTTTGTAATTTGCAATTCAACAGGATGATTTCTCTCCTAAAACGAGGAATTACTAATTTTTAATTTTAAAAACTTATTAAAAAGTATGATTTCTGAAAAATTATCGTCACAAAAAGCAATTGACTTAGAAGATAAATATGGAGCGCATAATTATCATCCACTACCAGTTGTACTAAATAGAGGAGAAGGAGTGTACGTTTGGGATGTTGAAGGTAAAAGGTATTACGATTTTTTGTCGGCGTATTCTGCTGTTAATCAAGGGCATTGTCATCCAAAAATTATTAATGCATTAACAAAACAAGCCGCAACACTTACACTAACTTCACGTGCGTTTTATAATGATATACTTGGAGCTTATGAAAAATATGTAACCGAATATTTTGGTTTTGATAAAGTGTTACCAATGAATACTGGTGCAGAAGCTGTAGAAACGGCTATAAAATTATGTAGAAAATATAGTTATGAAAAAAAGGGAATTCCGGAGAATGAGGCACAAATAATTGTGTGTAAAAATAATTTTCACGGAAGAACAACAACCATTATTTCATTTTCTAATGATGAAGATGCTCGTAAAAATTTTGGTCCGTATACAGCAGGATTTATTAAAATTGAATTTGATAATTTAATTGAACTTGAAAAAGTTTTAAGTTCATCAAAAAATATTGCAGGGTTTTTAGTAGAACCTATACAAGGTGAAGCAGGTGTTTATGTTCCTTCAGAAGGATATTTAGCAAAGGCAAAAGCATTATGTGAAAAACATGATGTATTATTTATTGCAGATGAAGTTCAAACAGGAATTGCACGTACTGGTAAATTATTAGCAGTACATCATGAAAAAGTACAGCCAGATATTTTAATTTTAGGAAAAGCTTTAAGTGGTGGTGTATATCCAGTTTCTGCAGTATTGGCTAATAATGCCATAATGAATGTTATAAAACCTGGACAACATGGTTCTACATTTGGTGGAAATCCGTTAGCTTGTGCAGTTGCAATTGCAGCTTTAGATGTTATAAAAGATGAAAAGCTAGCTGAAAATGCTGAAAAATTAGGCCAATTATTTAGAAATGAAATTGAAAAATTGGTAGCTACTAGCAATTTGGTAAAATTAGTGAGAGGAAAAGGATTGTTAAATGCAATTATTATTAATGATACAGAAGATAGCTCTACAGCTTGGGATATTTGTATAAAATTACGCGATAATGGCTTGTTAGCAAAACCTACACATGGAAACATTATTAGGTTTGCGCCACCTTTAGTTATGAATGAAGAACAATTATTAGATTGTGTTTCAATTATAAAAAAGACCATTTTAGAGTTTGAGAAATAATATAAAAAAAATAGCGGCTATTTAGCCGCTATTTTTTTTATATTAAGAAATTAATCTCTTCCTCTTCTTTTTGTTGATTTACTATCTGAACGTTTTCTTCCAAATTTACTAAAATCACCTCCGCCAGCAGTTTTTCTATCTTTACTTCTTGCTCTTCCACCGCCACTTCTAGAACGGCTGTTTCCTTCAGAAGAATTGGAATCATTATCCTTTCTTTCTCTTCTTTTTCCACCAGCTCCAGAACCACCTCTTCCAGAACCGCCTCTTCCTGAGCGTTTCTTTTCAGTAATTTCAACGTTTACATTTCTTCCTTCAAAATCAACATCGTTTTTTTGAAATGCTGAAATTGTTTCATCTTGGTAGTTTTTATCTAATTCAAAAAATGAAAAAGTATCTAAAATTTCAATTTGTCCAATTTCAATATTTTTAGCAATGCTTTGGTCGTTAATTAAACCAATTAAACGTGCAGGGTTTAATTTGTCTTTACGTCCAATATTTATAAAGAAACGAGTCATATTTTCATCATCTCTTCTTTTTCCTCTACTGTCTGAGCGTTGCATATGCTCACTATCATTTAAATCTGGAGCATTTTCGTAATACGTTAAAAAGGTATTGAACTCTAAAGAAACAAAACGTTTAATTAATTCTTCTCTATCCATTCCTTCTAATTTTTCATAGATTGATGGTAAGAATTCTTCAATTTCAGCTTCATTTACTTTAATGTCGTGTACTTTATCAATTAATTTTAATAATTGATTTTGACAGATTTCTTTTCCTGTTGGAATAGGAGTGCTAATAAATTTTTTACCTATATTTCTTTCAATTGGACTTAATTTTCCTTTTTCACGAGCAGTAACAATTGCTATAGAAATACCTTCTTTACCAGCTCTTCCGGTTCTTCCACTTCTGTGGTTGTAACTTTCAATTTGATCTGGTAATTTATGGTTAATTACGTGTGTTAAATCGTTTACATCCAATCCTCTGGCTGCAACATCAGTGGCAACTAGTATTTGTAAATGTTTTTTTCTGAATTTTTCCATTACACTATCACGTTGGGCTTGAGATAAATCTCCGTGAAGCGCATCTGCATTGTATCCGTCTCTAATTAAATTATCAGCAACTTCTTGTGTTTCTCTTCTAGTTCTACAAAAAATAATACTGTAAATATCTGGGTTTACATCCGCAATTCTTTTTAAAGCATTGTATCTGTTTCTTTCTGAAACTACGTAATATTGATGTGAAACTTGATCAGATCCTTTATTTTTTTCACCTGAACTTATTTCAACAGGTTTGGTCATATAATGACGTGCAATTTCTTCCACTTCTCTTGGAAATGTTGCAGAAAATAATAACGTTTGTTTTGTTTTTGGAGTAGCTTCTAATATAATATCTAAATCTTCTTTAAATCCCATATTCAACATTTCATCAGCTTCATCTAAAACTAACCATTGAATTGTATTTAAATCTAATACTCTTCTATTTATTAAATCTACTGTTCTTCCTGGTGTTCCAACAATAATTTGTACACCTTTTTTAATTTTTCTTATTTGATCTTCAATGCTTGCTCCTCCGTAAACGGCTAAACAATTTATTCCATCACAATATTTTGAAAAATCTTCAATGTTATTAGCAATTTGAACTGCTAATTCTCTTGTTGGTGATAAAATTATAGCTTGAGTGTTTTTATTTTTAGCATCAATTTGTTCTAAAATTGGTAAACTAAAAGCAGCCGTTTTTCCTGTTCCTGTTTGTGCAAAAGCTTTTAAATCTACTTTTGAAGATAGTACTTGTGGAATTGACTGTAATTGAATTGGTGTAGGATTTTCGTATCCTAAATCGGTTAAGGCTTTTAGCACATTTTGGCTAAGCCCTAGTTCTTTAAATGTCGACATTCTGTTAAATTAGTGATTTACAGATGCCCATCTATAAACCGGTTAAAAATCGTGCAAAGGTACGGCTAATTTCTACACAATCAACAAAATATTAATTTATTTCTAATTTTGTTAATTCTGAGTTTAATTTCTTGGAATCCAAATAAGTAAATCCGTTTGTTACTATTCCGTCCTTATTAATTATAATAACTCTTGGATATCTACTAGTTAAAAAAGAGAACGCAGCACTAGTTTTTGGTAGTTTATATTGTTGATG
>NZ_JBFHHX010000100.1:0-12307 GCF_041596795.1 Lutibacter sp. | reverse complement strand
TTTTTTAAGAAAAAATATTTCATTTTTTCAATTAGTTTAGGGCTGAGTTCTAATTTTTGAATAAAATCAGCAATTATATCTGTAATAATATCACCAGCACCAATAATAACAATTTTTTTAACTTCTAAAAATTGTTTTACACTATTTAAAACAGTCATTCCACCTAAAGAGTGACCAATAGCAAATTCAAACGGGCCATAATGCTGTTGTAAATATTTTGCAGTAGCAATAAATTCTGTCATCATAGTATAATTACCCGATGATTTTCCGTGTGCAGGAGCGTCAAAACTAATGGTCATAAAACCATTTTCTAATAATTTATCAGCTATTTTATATAATTGGGTTCCTCTACCAGACCAACCATGAACTAATAGTACCTTTCTTTTAGAATATCCGTAAGTATACATCATTATGTTCTTATTTAATTCCGGTATTAAAATCAACTCTTGTTGAGCGCTTTTTGCCATAATTTTTTCTCGCTCAGGAGTTTTAAATCTAAAAGGCGTGCCAAATATTTTTACTGCAAATTTGGTAGCAAGAGTTAAGGAGAAAAGCTGTAAAAACTTTCCTGTATATAAAATAGCTTTCGGGATTTTTGGAACGTTATTTGTTCGTTTTAATTTATCAGATTCTTTTTTATTCATTTAAATTATTAATTTTGATTGTAAATATAGAATTTGTATTTTTAAAGATTAACTAGAAATTAAAAAAAACTGAAAAATGAAAAAATTTATTTCACTATTACTTGTGCTGATGTTTATTGTAAGTTGTAGTACCGTTCCAATTACTGGAAGAAAAAGAATTAATATAGTTAGTGATGCAGAAGTTTTACCGGCAAGTTTTGCTCAATACGAAGGATTTTTAAAGGAAAATAAAATCTCTGCTGATAAAAAAATGACCAATGAAATTCAAACGGTTGGATTAAATATATCAAAAGCTGTTGATAAATTTATGAGAGCTAACGGAATGGTTGCTGAAGCAGATAGTTATAGATGGGAATTTAATTTAATAGATGATTCAACAGTAAATGCTTGGTGTATGCCCGGCGGAAAAGTTGTTTTTTATACTGGTATTTTACCAATTTGTGATAATACAGATGGTATTGCTGCGGTTATGGGACACGAAGTAGCACACGCATTTGCAAAACACGGTCAAGAACGTATGACAAGTGCATATGGACAACAAATAGGGAGTGTTTTAGTTGCATTAGGAACTGCAAATAAAGATCCAAAAGCTCAAGAATTGTGGAATACTGCATTTGGTATTTCATCTTCAGTTGGCTTATTAGCGTTTAGTAGAACACATGAAACAGAAGCTGATAAATTAGGGATGGTTTTTATGATTATGGCTGGTTACAATCCAGAAGAAGCAATAAATGTTTGGATACGAATGAGTGAAAGAGCAGAAAGTGGAAGTGCGCCACCTGAATTTTTAAGTACACACCCATCAAACGAAACAAGAATACAAAATTTAAGAGCCTATTTACCAACCGCAATCTCGTTGGCTAAAAAGTATAACACAACACCAACAAAAAGTTAATAGCTTTAAAATATTTTTATAGTATATTGTAAGCCGTTCTAAAACAAATTAGAGCGGTTTTTTATTTTATATATGTTGCAAAAGGGAGATAAAAAATTAATTAATGCTTGGGCATTTTACGATTGGGCGAATTCAGTGTATTCCTTAGTAATTAGTACCGCAGTTTTTCCTATTTATTACAGTAGTTTGGCCGAATCATTTTCAACTATTGAAGGTAAAATTACTTTTTTAGGTACGCAATGGAATCCAACAACGCTGTACGATTATACCTTGGCATTTTCTTTTTTAATAGTTGCATTTATGTCGCCAATATTATCTGGTATTGCAGATTATACAGGTAATAAATTAAAATTTTTAAAAGCATTTTGTATACTCGGTTCGTTATCTGTAATGAGTTTATTCTTTTTTAAAGGAGAAGAAACGCTTTGGGTAGGTATTGTTTTTACAATTTTAGCAAGTATTGGATTTTGGGGAAGTATTGTTTTTTACAATGCATATTTACCTGAAGTTGCTTATCCAGAACAGCAAGATGATGTTAGTGCAAAAGGATTTATTTTTGGGTATACGGGTTCTATAATTTTATTATTATTAAGTTTAGTAATGATAAATAAACCAGAAATATTTGGAATTCCAGATGCAGGTACAGCATCAAGAATAACATTTTTAATTGTTGGTGTTTGGTGGTTTGGATTTGCACAAATAACCTACAGAAAATTACCCAATAATGTGTTTAATAGAAAACCTGAGAAAGATTTTATTTGGAAAGGTTTACATGAACTAAAAGTGGTAGCCCTAGAATTAAGGAATTATTCAGAATTGAAATTCTTTTTATCATCATTTTTTATGTATAGTGTTGGTGTTCAAACTATTATTTTAATGGCAGGAATTTTTGGTAGTAAAGAGTTAGGTTTACCAACTTCAGATTTAATTGCTGTTATTTTATTAGTGCAAATTGTTGGTATACTTGGCGCTTTTACATTTTCAAGATTGTCTGATAGAATAGGTAACTTATCAACACTAAAAATCACTATTTTTATTTGGGCATTTATTTGTGTTGCAGCTTTTATGCTAGATAAATCACAAGAAGGTGTGCATTATTATTTTTATGGAATTGGAGCTTTAATTGGTTTAGTTATGGGCGCAATTCAAACACTTTCACGATCAACGTATTCTAAATTATTGCCAGAAACTAAAGATCACGCAACTTATTTTAGTTTTTACGATGTTACTGAGAAAATTGCTATTGTTTTTGGTATGGTTGTATTTGGTTTACTAGTTTCCATAACTGGTTCTATGCAATGGAGCGTTTTGTTTTTGGCATTTTTCTTTCTAATTTCTTTTGTTTTACTGACCTTTGTTGGAAAAACAAAATATGTTCAATAAATTTGATTTTATAGTTGTTGGAGGCGGAATTGTTGGATTGGCAACAGCCTATAAACTTCAATTAAAACATCCAAATAAATCTATTGCTGTTTTAGAAAAAGAAACCGGAGTAGGAATGCATCAAACGGGAAGAAATTCTGGCGTTATCCATTCAGGAATTTATTACAAACCAGGATCTTATAAAGCATTAAACTCTAAAAAAGGAGGGAAGCAGTTGGTTGATTTTGCAAGAAAGAACAATGTGAAAGTTGATGTTTGTGGAAAAATAATTGTTGCCACTAAAAATGAAGAATTACCAATTTTAGATAATATTTTTAAACGAGGTATTGAAAATGGAACGGAGGGAATTCAATATTTATCATCCGAAGAAATAAAAGTAAAAGAACCTTTTATTGAAGGACTTAGAGCAATTTGGGTACCAACCGCTGGAATTATAGATTATGTAGGTGTATGTAAAGCTTTTGTACAACAAATTAATACTATAAATACTGAAAGTAACTTGTTTAGTACTTGTGAAGTTAAAGATATTATTTCTTCCGAAGATCGAACTATACTGAAAACAAATAAAGATACTTTTGAAGCTACAAAGGTTATTTTTTGTACAGGATTGCAATCTGATAGAATTGCTGAAAAAGACAATGCAAAATTAGATATTCATATTGTTGGTTTTAGAGGCGATTATTTTGAATTAACACCGGCAGCTTCACATAAAATTAAAAACCTAGTATATCCGGTTCCAGATCCAAAATTTCCTTTTTTAGGTGTTCATTTTACCAGAATGGTAGATGGAAGTATTGAATGTGGTCCTAACGCGGTTTTTACCTTTAAAAGAGAAGGTTACAACAGAACAAGTTTTAGTTTAAAAGATACTTTTGAAGCACTAACTTTTAAAGGAACTTGGAAGTTGTTTGGCAAACATTGGCGTAAGGGAATTGATGAATATAAAAGAGCATTTTCTAAACGTTTATTTGTAAAAGAATTGCAAAAAATGATGCCATCTATTACAGTAAATGATGTGCAAACTGCTAGATCTGGAGTTAGAGCCCAAGCTATTGATTTTGATGGAAATATGGTAGACGATTTTAAAATTATTCACCACAATAATAATATTCATGTGTTAAATGCTCCATCACCAGCAGCAACTGCTTGTTTGGCGATTGCTGATGAAATTGTAAGTAACATACGTTAAATTTAGTAAAATGAAATTTTATCAACAGGAACTAAAAATTTCTCCTAAAAAAAGGGGTTTTCATTTAATTACTAATGAAATTATTGCTGCTATTCCTGAAATAAAAGATATTTCAATAGGACAATTACAGGTTTTTATAAAACATACTTCGGCAAGTTTAACCATCAATGAAAACGCCGATACCAGTGTTAGAACCGATTTTGAAAGCCATTTTAATAAAATGGTTCCGGAAAATATGCCGTATTATATACATACCTACGAAGGACCAGATGATATGCCAGCACATATTAAAGCTTCACTTTTAGGAAGTTCTATTCAAATTCCAATTTCAAATGGAAAGTTGAATATGGGGATTTGGCAAGGAATTTATTTGTGTGAGCATAGAGATTTTGGTAATGGTAGAAAATTAGTTTTAACTGCTTTTGGAAATTAGTATGTTTAATACTTTGTGGTTTTTAACAGTTTTGCTCAGAGGTAAATCCTTTATATGTATTTGAGAAAGGTTAGACGTTTTTCAATTGTGCAAACTTTTTTAATTTCTTAATAAAATCAATTTAGAGCACAGTTAATTTTTTTCGATTACTTTTTAAAATGTATAAAATTATAAGTTTATAACTTACTTCAGTAGTTTGTTTTATTAAACTTAGTGTTCTTTTATAAGTAGTATTTAATATATCCAAAACATTTCGTTTTCAGGAATATTTTTTTCACGCCCAATGGCAAAAGGATTAAAATTGTATTTGGCAAATAAATACCAAGCACCTCCAGAAATTGCAATTTCAGAATCTGCAGTTGTCCATAATAAATCTGAACCATACGAGGTTCCAGGATTAGATGCATAAGGGAAACCTTTTGAATTTGAATAGAGAGAACTTTCAATTATAACTTTATCCATTTCATTTAAATAAAAGTTTTTTTCATTTTGCATTTCAGAAATACCAAATGCAAGTGCCATTTGTCCTGTGCCTTCTAACCAAACAGTATCTTTATCTTCATCAAAACAATACCCTGTTATTGTTAATCCGTTTGTAGCTACTTGAGTTGTTAAAAAACGATCTGCGGTTGTTTGTGCAGAAATTGGATAATTTTTAAATATGCTGTAACTCCATGAGTGTAAGTCTAAAGCATTAATATATAGTGGATTTGTAGGCCAAGAAATTAAATTTTTATCCAATGTATCCCAACGGTCATTTTTTAAGAAGTTTAACAATTCACTATGGAATGTTGTAAAACCTTCAACAGCATTAAAAGCATCAATATTCCCTTCAGTAACTTTAAAGTCTATTAAATTATTACTGGGATAATATCCAGCAAAAAGGCCTCCATCTGTATCTTGTAAGGATTGTAACCAGTTGCTAAGTTCTAAAGCTAAGTTATCGTAGGTGGTAAATCCGGTTCTGTTTTTATAATTATTTAATGCTATAAGTAACCAAGCATTATCGCCCATCCAACGTCTGTTATTAGGAATTCCGTTGCTATTTCTAATTTGAGAAAATCCACCTACACCATTTGTTAATTCGGTGGTGATTCTAGCGTTAAAAAAGTCAAATATATTTTCAGCTCTTTCAAAATCATCTTTCAGCATAAATACCATTGCAGCTAAAGCATTGTCGTACAATGATACGTAATTCGAATTTTCCGCACTTTCAAGTAATCCGTTAGGTAATTGTTGATTGTTAAACCAATTGAAAATTTGTTCTTCGCTTTCAGTTGGAATTCTTGATCCTTTAAACATTAAATTATCAGCAGTGTTATTTACTATAATTTCTGAAGGAAAAAAAGTGTAATCTGCTACTGATGAGGTTATTGTAGTTTCTTCGAATAAATTTGAAATTTCCCAGTAACCTTGTGCATTTGTAATAGTAGATTGATTTGTATTGTAGTTAATTTTAACACCTTTTATTCCAACTCCAAAATTGTCAATAACTCTACCGTTTACTTGGTATAAAAGCATGTCTGCGCTATTTACTTCTTGATTACAAGAAACGAGTAGTAAAATTAAAAAAACTTTTATAAGCGTAAACTTCATTTTAGCAGGGTGTTTTTATATTTTAACTTATTTAACAACAAAACTGATTTTTTGAATAGTATAACAAAAAATCAGTTTTGTATGAAGTTAACGAAATTTACATTAATTTAATTGTCTATTTTGTCATCATTTCTATATCCTGGATTATCTTTATACCAATCTTCATAATTTGTACCTCCTGAGGTAGCCCAAATACTAAAATAGTTATAAGCATTAGTTATACTTACTTTTTCTTTAGGAACTTTAAAATCATGTACAATATTTATAGCCCAAGGTAAACCATTATCGGTTAAATAGTCTCCATCTTTGTCTCTATTAATTCCGTCTATTTCAAAACTTTTTTCACCTAAAGTTGTTGTATGTCCGTTTGGTAAATGCACTTCTTTTTCTCTTATTTTATTAATAATCATAAAAGGATTAAAAGGAGCAGTTCCTAGGGTACTAGTACTTATTGGTTCCGTAAATTTGATTGAAACAGTAGTTTCTTTATCAAGTACGGTATGAGAGTTGTCAAAGAAAATTACCACTGCATTATCCTGACCAGTTTCAGTACCATTTGTGTTTAAATTAATGTAACCTTGTGTTAAGTTAAGCCCGGTTACGCTTTGAATTTGCGATGATTTAAGGTTTTCTATTTCAATTCCAAATGCATTGGTATAACTTGCTCCGTTGGCCTTAACGTTGTAAATAAAATCTAATTGAACTGCCATGTTTTGTGAATTTAAAACTGCGATTACTTTGTAATTTAGAGCTAAATCATTAAAGTCGTAATCACCGGTTGATGGCCATAAATCTTCAAAGGCAATAGTTCCCCATCCGTATTTGCTTGGAGTAAATATTTCAAAAGCTTTTTCAGCATCATCAGGATATTCATCATCAATATCTATAATTCCATCGCCATCAGAATCTATATTTTCCTCAGTTTCAGTATAAATTCTAAAAGTTGTTAAATCATTAATAGTTCTACCAAAACTTGTATTATTATTTGCGCTAACTCCATATTTGTATTCCCAGCCACCAGTTTGTGTATCCATAATAATTAAATCGGAGCTATTGCTACTGTTTGAAAGCCATAATTCTTGATTTGAATCAAAAGTCATAGAAGTTGGACTAAAAGGTAAGTTGTCGGCACTAATTCTTGTTGCTATGTAATCGTTATTAGAATCAAGTTTCAATTTATATAAGCCAGAAAAAGAGCATAAAAACAATGTTCCATCTTCGGCAAAAGCTAAATCACCACCATTTTGTTTATGTAAACCAATAATATCCCAAGTACCTAATGTGTTACCATTAGAAGGATCGTATGTATAAATTATAGAATTATTTGAAAAATATAACAATCCATCTCTATAGTTGTATTCCAATCTTGGTCCACCTTGTTTTACATTTCCTACAGTTTCCCAAGTATTTGCTTCAATATCATATTTCATTAAAGGATAAGGGCTACTTTTTCCAATTGAGTATAATAATTTGTTAGCTTGATCTATTGCGCACGTATAGCTCCCCATTGGCATATCGGATATGTATGTATATTCTCCAGATAATGGGTTTACTTGAAACAATTCTGCTGAGCCATTTACACAATATAAATAGTCATCTACTATTGTTGCTGATGATTTACTAGCGCGTGCAGCATAACTAAAATTTACTTGTTTATTGCTAATAGTTTGAATGGAAGATGAATATTTTAAATTGTCATTTCTTAAAATATATACCTGATTGTAATATGCTGGTAAACTAATAGTATGACTTAATTTACCATTATAAGCAACACCTGTAAAAAGTAATTTGTTTAATACGTCAGATTTAAAAATAGAATCTGTAACTGTTACACCTTCTTCGTTTTGGTACGTTTCCATTCCTTGGAAATATTTTTCATCAGAATACGCATAAACACTATATTTTACATAATTTTTAGCATCATTAATGGTAATTTTCACTTCTTGTTGAGTGCTAAAGTCAAAACCGCTTGGAATATTTAAATTGTTAATTTCTAATTCACTAGTGTTTTCTTCAGTTTCACTAATTTCAGTAACATCTTTCACACAAGAAATGGTGGTAATTAAAATGATACCAAAAAATAAGATTGATTGCTTAAAGTTTTTCATGAGGTTATAATTTTTTTTTATTGTAATTCATATTAAAATAGTAAATTCAACTAATATGCCAAATAATACAGTTGTGTAAGTATCTGAAATTATGGGGTTTGCAAATAGTGTGAATGTGGTGTTTTCCATATTTTGGAATTTCTTTTCGTTTTTAGAATTTTATAAAGCTTTTTAGGTGTTAATAATTGTTTGTTTTAATTTATTGTACAAAAGCTAATCCATCTGGAATATTTCCGGTTCCAATTGTACTATCTACTGTAAATGTTTTCATATTAATAACTTCAATTTTATTAGCATTAGAGTTCGCAATAAACGCGTATAATCCATTAGGATGCATTAGTATACCAACGGGTCGTGGAGTATGGTAAAGTAAGCGTTCTAAAAAATTATCTTTGCCATGTAAATTTATTGTTTTTATTCGCTTTTTAGTAATAGTATTATAAACTGAAACTGTGCCATCCAATGCATTTGTAACTAAACAGTACTTCCCATCAACAGAAAATTTTAGCCTTAACGATTCTTTACCTGTAGCCAATGTATCTATAACTTTATTGGTTATAGTATTAATAATATTTATTGAATTGGATTTGTTATTAGTTACCCAAACCTCCGATCCGTCTGGCGTAATGTCTATACCTTCAGTTCCCCAACCACAAGCAATAGTGGTTACAACTTTATTTAACTCAAGATTAATAACACTAACAGAACCCGAGTTAATGTTTGTAACATAAGCCAAAGGTTTGTTTGGATGATGAACTAACAGGTGGCTTACATATTGTTGTGTTGGAATGTCTTTATCTATAGTTCCAGATACAATATCAATAACTAATAAATTATTGCCACCATTGGTTGCTACTGCTACTTTATTTGGCTCTGGTAAATTAATAATACCTTTTGGAGCAAAGCTTTTATTTAAAGAAATATTTTTTTCTATTGTATTTGTATTGGTGTTTATAACAGAAATAGTATGTCCTAAAAGATCATTTGTGCCGTAGTTAGTGATAACAACTTTAGGTTGATTTTTTATTTTTGTAATTTCATGCGGAATATATTCTACAGGAAATTCCGTAAGTTGTTTTCTTTGAAATAAATCAAAAACAGTAACGCTACTACTAAGTTTATTAACAATATACAATTTACCACTTGTTTGAATAGTATAAGAAGCCCTTCTAACAGTATAAATTGTTATACTTACAATTAGTAAACATAAAATTCCAATTAGTATTAGATACTTTATTTTTTTCATAGTGGGTTTACAAAAATAGTTTTATTAAATCTGATTAGGTTTTTTTTGATAATGTGCTTTTCTTTTTTAATGTTAATTTAACTTGCCCTTTTAGCTCTTTCCCAATTTACAGATTGTGAATTTTTCATATATCTGAAAAAGCCTAATACAACCGACAGATTCATAATAAAAAAGTAATATGGAACAAATAAAATTTTAACTCTTGTAGATCTGTTTTCTAAAAACCAGCCCG
The DNA here is from genome assembly GCF_041596795.1 of Lutibacter sp. Classification (GTDB taxonomy): domain Bacteria; phylum Bacteroidota; class Bacteroidia; order Flavobacteriales; family Flavobacteriaceae; genus Lutibacter. The sequence goes on along the minus strand of NZ_JBFHHX010000100.1, from coordinate 2,581 downwards.
TTAATGCGGCAATATAAAACAGTATTTGCAACCAAAATAATGTTGAATACAATCCAAAATTAAAAATGCCTTCGTTGCATGCTAAAGCAAATGAAACTGGTATTAAAATAAGTAAACAAAGTGGTGTTAAAGTCCAACGTAACACGCGATGTGAAATATATTGAAATGATAGAGTACCATATTTAAAAATATTTAATAAAGAATTTAGTCTAACTACACTTTGAATTCCACCTGCAGATATGCGTATTTTTCGTTTTAATTCTTCTTTTACATTTGCTGAAGCAGTTTCTATAGCATATGCTTCAGGATCGTATTGAATGGTATAGCCATCTTGTGCAACTCTTAAAGAAATAATAAAATCATCAAGTAACGTATCCTTTTCAACATGGCGGTATAATTCTGTTCTAATAGCAAATAATTCACCTGCAGCTCCAACTACCGAATAAAGTTCAGCATCCCATTTTTTTAAAGTAGATTCATACTTCCAATACAAACCTTCTCCGGCTCCAGAAGCTACATCACTTTCTTTATTAATAATTCTTTTTTCACCAGAAACACATCCAACAGTAGGAATGGAGAACAAATTAACAATGCGTCTAATAGATTCTTTTCCCAGCATAGTATTGGCATCGCTAAATACAATAATTGGAGTTTTTACAAATTCCATTCCTCTATTCATAGCACCAATTTTTCCATTTCTGGCATCTAAATGATGTACGGTAGCTTCTTTATACTGTTTCAATAACTCAGGTGTTCCATCATCAGATCCATCAGTTACCCAAACTATTTTTAATTTATCTTTTGGATATTCTAATTCTAGTGAATTTTTCATTTTAGAAGCTACATAATCCTTTTCGTTGTATGCAGCAATAAAAAGCGTTACATCAGGTTCATAAGCAGAATTTATTTCCTGTTTTTTGCCCCATTTAAAAATTCGTTTTAACTTAACAAGTATATATAATAAAATTCCATAACCTACATAAGTATAGAAGATTATAAATAAAAGTATCCAGAATAAATATTTTAATGTAAGCATATTGTTTGGGGTGTTGGTTGATTTATAATGTTATTTTATTTGTTCTTTTTGAGCGCAAAACTTTTCTAAAATAGTTCCAAATTCAATGGCTCTGCCTTCCCATGAATTTTTTTCAGCAAAAGCTATGCGTTCAGCTATTTTTGAAGTATTATCTAGTTTTAGTTCTTGTTTTATGTGGTTTACAAAGTCTTCTTTAGTGTTGGCAACTTGTACAATGCCTTCAAAATCGGTTAAATTTGCAAAGGCTGTCATAACTACAGGAACTCCAACTGCTAAGTATTCATTAATTTTTAATGGGTAAATGTTTTTATTTACTTCATCCATTTTATATGGAATGATTCCTATATCCGATTTTGCTAACAATTCAGGAACATCATGCGCATTAATTGGGTTATAAAATGCTACATTTTTATAGGGAGATAAGCGCTCTTTAATTTGTTGATTTATAAGGTAACCTGTAAATTCAAATTGAATTTCAGGTAATTCTTTAACGGCATATTCAACAAAATCAATTTCAAAACGCTGATCTAAAGTACCTATGTAACCTACTTTTTTTGTTGCAGCTGTTGGTGAAATATCTTTTTTAGCAAATGGTTTAAACAAATTAAAATCTACGCCATTTTTTACTACGTAACTATTAGAATTAAATTTCTTTTTTTCGCTATTTAAATAGTCCGATGTAGTAATAATTCCATCTACTTTTTTTGCAAAATTTTCTTCAATTTCAAATATTCTAGTTCTATGTCTTCTGGTGTCCATTCCATCGTAACAATAGTAGACATTTAAAAATTCATTTAATTTTCCAATCATTGGTAAGCCGTACATTGGATTGTAGGCGGTTACAATAATTGGGTCTTTCATGTGAAGTTTTTTAATAACTTTTAATAGCTGATTTTTATAAATAGCAGCGTTTATTCCAAAGAAAGTTTTAAATAAAAATTCGTTTTTTAAAAAGTCAACTGGTAAAACCGGCGGCATTACTAAATGGTTTACTTTAGAACCAGTATCTGTTGTAATTTCTTGAAGACGTTTTTTGATGCCAAACATTCTAGAAACTTGGGCTTTTTGTTTTCCTAAAACAGACATAATAACGTCTTTAACCGTAAAAGGATATTCAATAAAAACAACATTATTATCTTTTGCTAATAATGAAAGTAGTTGTACGGTAGATTTGGTAAACTCTCCGTGCCAAGTTGTTTGCGAAATACAAATTATATTTTTTCCTTTAAGCATATTCAGTTTTTTTGATGTTGTAAATAAACCTCGGTATATAATTTTAGGTATTCTATAGCCATATTTTTCCAAGAAAATAGTTTGTTACGTTCAATTCCTTTTGTGCATAATTCTTTATAATAATCAGCATCAGCAAGAATTTTATGCATAGCTTGTGTAATTTCCTGAGGTTTAAACGGATCAATAATATGTGCTGCATCTCCCGCAACCTCTGGCATTGATGAGGTGTTTGATGTAATTACAGGAACACCGCAACCCATAGCTTCAAGCATAGGAATTCCAAAACTTTCTCGTAACGATGGATACAAGAAT
>NZ_JBFHHX010000099.1:0-12509 GCF_041596795.1 Lutibacter sp. | reverse complement strand
ATAATTTTGCAATTAAAGGCGCTTTCGGATTCCATTTTTAAAAATAAACTAAAATTAAATTGTTAGCAATATGATTTTTGTATTTTTACCAAAGAAAAAATTAAAAACAGAAATGTATGAGTAGCAAAGAAAAGGAAACTAGAGAGGTTCAAAAAGATAAAAATGATTTAACTTTTGATGTTTTAATTGAAATACCAAAAGGGAGCCGAAATAAATATGAATACGATTTTGCATTACATAAAATCAGATTCGACAGAATGTTGTTTTCTTCTATGATGTATCCTGGAGATTATGGATTTATTCCAGAAACCTTGGCATTAGATAAGGATCCATTAGATGTTTTAGTATTGGGTCATGAGCCTACATATCCAATGGTAGTAATGGAAGTTAGACCTATTGGAGTATTTTATATGACGGATGAAAAAGGTCCTGATGAAAAAATTATTTGTGTACCAGTTTCAGATCCTATTTGGAGCAATAGATCAGATATAACCGATTTAAATCCACATAGATTAAAAGAAATTGAGCACTTTTTTCAAGTTTATAAAGATTTAGAAGAAAAGAAAGTTGATGTTGGAGGTTGGGGAAATGCTGAGGCAGCTGTGAAAATTTATCATGAATGTGTAGCACGTTACAATAATAGTGATCATAAACGTAAAAGAACTTTTACGATATAAAAAAACATTTTTTAAATTATTTACGAAAAGCTATTCTTAGAAAAAAGAATGGCTTTTTTTTTTGTATTCCATATTTTACTAATTTTAGCGCACCAAAATATTAGTAATTATAAACAATTTTAACAATTTTTAAATGGAATTAATAGTAAATTATTTACCCTTATTTGGGGTTTTAGCGCTTGTATTCGTTTTCTTGAAAAACAACTGGGTGTCTAAACAAGAAGTAGGGAACGAGAAAATGGGTAACATCGCAAAAAATATAGCAGATGGTGCCATGTCTTTTTTAAAAGCTGAATATAAAATTTTAGCAGTTTTTGTAGTAGCAGTAGCAGTTCTTTTGTTTTTTAAAGGAGCGAATGAGGTAGGATCAAATGGAATGGTAGCAGTATCATTTATTGTTGGTGCTATTTGTTCTGCACTTGCTGGATTTATTGGAATGAAAGTAGCTACAAAAGCCAATGTAAGAACAACAAACGCAGCAAGAACCTCATTAGGAAAAGCTTTAGAGGTAGCTTTTGCTGGTGGTGCAGTTATGGGTTTAGGTGTTGTAGGTCTTGGTGTTTTAGGACTAAGTGGACTATTTATGATTTATAGTGGCCAAGGATGGGAAATAGGAGAAGTATTAAATGTACTTTCTGGATTCTCACTTGGAGCTTCGTCAATTGCGTTATTTGCTCGTGTAGGTGGTGGAATTTATACCAAAGCAGCCGATGTTGGAGCAGATTTAGTAGGAAAAGTAGAGGCTGGTATTCCAGAAGATCATCCATTAAACCCTGCAACAATTGCAGATAACGTTGGTGATAACGTTGGTGATGTTGCCGGTATGGGAGCTGATTTATTTGAATCATACGTTGGTTCAATTATTGGTACAATGGTTTTAGGAGCTGCATATGTTTCTTTACCTGAATTTAAAGATTCTTTTGATGGGTTAGGAGCCGTGTATTTACCTTTAGTTTTAGCTGCTGTTGGTATAATTATGTCTATTATAGGAACCTTCTTTGTGAGAGTAAAAGATGGTGGAAATCCGCAAACAGCATTAAATATTGGTGAATTTGGTTCTGCTGGTTTAATGTTAGTGGCTTCCTATTTTATTATTCAACAAATGTTACCTACATCTTGGGTAGATGCAGGTGTTACATATACTTCAATGGGTGTGTTTTTGGCAACTATTGCTGGTTTAATAGCTGGTTTAGCAGTTGGTAAAGTAACAGAATATTATACAGGAACAGGAACAAAACCAGTAATGTCTATTGTAAAACAATCTGAAACTGGTTCTGCAACAAATATAATCGCAGGTTTAGGAGTTGGTATGATGTCTACTGCTATTCCTATTGTAATAATTGCTGCAGCAATTATGGTTTCTCATCATTTTGCTGGATTATATGGTATTGCAATTGCAGCTGTTGGTATGTTGGCAAATACAGGTATACAATTAGCTGTTGATGCGTACGGTCCAATTTCTGATAATGCTGGTGGTATTGCTGAGATGGCAGAATTACCTAAAGAAGTTCGTGAAAGAACTGATAAATTGGATGCTGTTGGAAATACAACTGCTGCAATTGGTAAAGGATTTGCAATTGCATCAGCGGCATTAACAGCTTTGGCATTATTTGCTGCCTTTATGAAAACTGCAAATGTTACTTCTATTGATGTTTCAAAACCAGATATTATGGCTGGTTTATTAATTGGTGGAATGTTACCATTTGTATTTTCTGCTTTGGCTATGAATGCGGTTGGTAGAGCTGCTATGGCTATGATTGAAGAGGTTCGTCGCCAATTTAGAGATATTCCTCAATTAACGGAAGCTTTAAAAGTAATGCGTAAATACGATTCAGATATGTCAAAAGCATCTCAAGAAGATAGAAAAATATTTGATGCAGCTGATGGATATGCAGATTATAGTAAATGTGTAGAAATTTCTACAAATGCTTCTATTAAAGAAATGGTTTTTCCTGGTTTGTTAGCTTTAATTGTACCAGTATTAGTTGGTTTTGGAGATAAATTTATTGGAATTGGTGGCCCTCAAATGTTAGGAGGTTTATTAGCTGGTGTAACTACTACTGGAGTGTTAATGGCAATTTTTCAATCAAATGCTGGTGGTGCTTGGGATAATGCTAAAAAAATGATTGAAGAACAAGGTAGAAAAGGTTCAGATGCGCACAAAGCGGCTGTAGTAGGTGATACTGTTGGAGATCCTTTTAAAGATACATCTGGTCCTTCTTTAAATATTTTATTAAAATTAATGTCGGTTGTGGCGTTGGTTATTGCTCCAAGTATTGCTTTGGAAAATGCTGATTTGGATCCGTATACGCAAGAAAAAGCTGCAACGGAAGTTGTTTCAAATCAGATAAATAAAGAAGTGAATATTGAAATGACTAAAAATGAGGATGGAACAGTAACTGCAAATGTAGTTATAACTACTACAGCAAATGGAGAAATTTCTGTTGATGAGCAAGTTTTTTCTGGAACTGAAGAGGAAGTTAAATTAAAACTTGATGCATTAAAAAATGTTGATGTAAAAGTTGAAGATGCTACAGTGGAAGTAGAAGAAGTTGTAAAAAGCAATTAGGAACAACTATAAAACAAAAAAAGCTCGCAATTTGCGAGCTTTTTTTGTTTTATAAAGTAATTAAAGTTTAAAACAACCCGTTTATTTGGGCATCTATTTTATCAATAATTTTACCTAAATCTTCCTGATTTTCAACAAAATCTAAATTGTCAACTTCAATAATTAACAAATTTCCTTTGTCATATTTTGTAATCCAAGCTTCGTAGCGTTCATTTAATCGGCTTAAATAATCAATACTAATAGAGTTTTCATAATCTCTTCCTCTTTTATGAATTTGCCCTACTAAAGTAGAAATAGAAGCTCTTAAATAAATTAGTAAATCTGGCGGAGAAACTAGTCGTTCCATTAATTCAAACAAAGATTCGTAGTTTGTGTAATCTCTATTTGGCATTAAACCCATTGCGTGTAAGTTTGGTGCAAAAATTCTGGCATCTTCATAAATGGTTCTGTCCTGAATAATATTTTTACCACTTTCTCTAATTTCTAATATTTGGCGAAATCTACTATTTAGGAAATATACTTGTAAATTAAAGGACCAGCGCTCCATTTCACTATAAAAATCATCTAAATAAGGATTGCCTTCAACAGATTCATAATGTGGTTCCCATTTATAATGTTTGGCTAAAAGTTTGGTTAGGGTTGTTTTACCTGCTCCAATATTGCCGGCAATTGCTACGTGCATATTTTTGATTTTAGAGATAATGAAAACGCTAAAATACTTAATTTTTTTGTGATTTGGCAATACAATTTTAATGTATTAGTAAATCAATTTATAACCAAATCCTCTAACATTTATAATTTGAATGGCAGTATCGTTTTTTAATTTTTTTCGAAGCTTTGTTATAAACACATCCATACTTCTAGCATTAAAGAAATCATCATCTCCCCATAATTTTTTCAAAATAAAGGAACGTTCTAAAACTTGATTTTTATTTTTTATAAGGTAAAATAGTAAATTGGCTTCTCTGTGTGTTAAATTTTCAATAACATCATTAAATATTAAGGTTTGTTTTTTTAAATTAAAGGTATAGTGTCCTATTTGTATAGTTTCAGAAGACATTTCGTTTTCGCCTCTTTTTAGTAATGCGTTAATTCTTACAATTAACTCTTCCATACTAAATGGTTTTTTTAAATAATCGTTTCCTCCAATATTAAAACCGTGAACCACATCTTCGGTTTGCGATTTGGCTGTTAAAAAAATAATAGGAATGGTTGGATTGTTTTGGCGTATTTCTTTAGCTAATGTAAAACCATCTTTTTTTGGCATCATAACATCAAGTACCAATAATAGTGGTTTTTCGGCTTTGTAAACATTGTAGGCTTCTTCACCATTTGCACACAATAACACCTCAAAATTACGAGTTTCTAAACTTTCTTTAATAATTTGACCTAATGAAGGTTCGTCTTCGGCCAATAATATTTTTATAGAATTACTCATTTGGCAGGGTTATTTTAAATATTGTATTATTTTTTTTATCATAAATAATTTGAACATCTCCACCGTGTTTTTCAATAATTTTTTTGGTGTAATATAAGCCAATTCCAAATCCTTTTACGTTGTGAGTGTTACCTGTAGGTATTCTGTAAAACTGTTCAAAAACCTTATCTTTTTGAGTTTTATGTATACCATTTCCGTTATCAGATATAAGTATTACAGTGTTATTTTTTGAAGATTCCAATGTAATAGTAATAACATCTCCACCATATTTAATGGCATTATCAATAATATTTCCAATGGCATTTTCAAAATGAAACACATCTAAATTAAGTTTAAAATTAGATGAATTATTTATAAAATCAAATGTTTTTTCTGTGGTAATTAACTTATACTTTTCAATAGTATTTTCAATTACGTTTGCTACATCTGTAGATTCTTTAGTAATAGTTAAAGATTCATGGTTTAAAGTTGCAGTTTCTAATATTTTTTCTACCATAAAACTTAATTTTCCAACTTGTAAATTGGCTATTGAAATATATTTTTCAGTTTTTGTTTTATCATTTAAAGCATTAAAGTTTTTTAAAGCTTCTAAAGCTGTTGATATAGTTGCAATTGGAGTTTTAAATTCGTGTGTTATGTTATTTATTAAATCGTTTTTTACTTCGGCTAATTGTTTTTGTTTGTAAATTGTTTTTAATAAATAAACCAAACTAGCAATAATACTGGCCGATAATAATAATGAAAGTAAAATACTAATAAATGAATTTCTTAATAAAATAGCAGTTTCGTTGGTAAATAATAATTCTAAATTGCTATGGTGTGATAAAAATGTTGATTTTGAAACTGTTGTAAGGTGTTTTTTAGGAAAATGTTCCAAATTAAAACCCGTAGTTTTATCAATTAAACTATCTTCGGAGTTACGTTGTTTATAATCGTATTTTAACGCATATTTTACTTTTATTTTATTGCGTTTAAGTTCTTTATGAAGGTAGGAATCTAATTTTTTTAAGTCTAAAGTATCTCTGGAGATTGATATAAAAACTTTAGATATTAAACTATCAATATTTTTAGGAATAGCACTTTTGTTGTACGTTACAAAAGGGTAAGAATCGTTGTTTGATCCTTTAATTAATAACGGTTTTTTATTTTCTTGCTTTGCAATATTTTGAAGCGTGCTATCTACTTTTTTACGTAAACCCCAGCGAGAATTTGTTTTTACAACAATAGTATCTGAAACTTCTTTAGATTTTCCAGATTCTGTTGACGTATAAGTAATAATACCAGATTTTGTTAAATTGGCATAATAGGCTTCTACAGAATTGTCTAAGCTAAGTTGCACTTTGCTTATTAAATTTTGTTTATTTAGCTGGTATTCTCTGTAATTCCAATACAATTGCACCATAATTGTTATTATTATGGTTACCGCTATAAAATAAACTACCCATTTGTAATTTTTTTTATTCATAAATCAAAGTTAAGTACATAATTTTTATTATTCTAACCGGTTAACAATTGTTAACACTCTTTAACTGTAAAATGTGAATTATCATTTTATATTTGTTTTAAATTTTAACATAAAAAAGATGAAAAATTATTTTTTAAATATTGCTTTTACACTAAGTTTATTTTTAGGACTTACAGTTCAGGCCCAAGATTTTCAAGGCAAGGCAACATATCAAACCAAAACTAAATTTACAATGGATTTAGCGGGTTCAGGAATTCCGGCAGATAGAATTAAAATGATTGAAGAACGAATGAAAAGTCAATTAGAAAAAACCTACGAACTTTCTTTTGATAAAACAGCATCTATTTATAAAGAAGAACAAAAATTAGATCAAACTGGCGGAGGACCTGGTGGAGGAATGCGAATGATGATGATGGGTGGTGGAGCTACAGGAAATTATTATAAAAACACACAAACCAAAACATCTACCAAAGAGAATGAATTTAGTGGTAAAAACTTTTTGGTAAAAGATAGTTTGGTAACATACGACTGGAAAATGGAGCAAGAAACCAAAATGATTGGACAAAATATGTGTTTTAAAGCAACAACTATTGTTGAAATGCCCGAAACAAAATCTACTTTTAATTTTAGAAGACCAGAAGATAGAAAAGAAGAAGAAAAAGAACCAGAAGAGCCAAAAATAGAATTGGTTGTTGTAACTGCTTGGTACACATTAGATATTCCTGTAAATCATGGACCAGGAGAATATTGGGGTTTACCTGGGTTAATTTTAGAAATAAGTTACGGAGAAACAAATATTATGTGTACTAAAATTGTTATCAACCCAAAAGAAAAAACAGATATAAGTGAGCCTTCAAAAGGAAAAGTTGTAACCCAAAAAGAATATGATGCTATTTTAAAAGAAAAAATGAGTGAAATGAGAGAGCGCTTTCAAAACGAGCGTCAAAAAAGTGGTAGTGACGGACATTTTAGATCAAGAGGTTAATTTATTTAGAAATAAAGTATAATTTATGAAACACTTAATAGTAGTAATATTTGCATTATTGCCTTTGTTTGCCATATCACAAAATGTAAAAAGTGAAGGAACCGTAAAAGATTCCAATGGTAATCCGTTAGAAATGGCGAATGTAATTGCCTTTAAAAAAGGAACAAATTATTTACAATCGTATTCTATAACAGATAGTAAAGGAAATTATAAATTATCTTTAGAAGATGGCGAAACCTATACTTTTAAGGTGAGTTACTTAGGGTATATTACAAAAAATATAGATATTTCTGTAAATGCAAAATCAACAAGTATTACCCATAATTTTGTGTTAGATGAAGCTAATGAAAGCTTAAATCAGGTAAATATTACTTATGAAATGCCCGTGAAAATTGTTGGCGATACTATTATTTATAATTCCGATTCTTTTACCAACGGTACAGAAAAAAAACTTGAAGATGTACTTAAAAAATTACCCGGAGTAGAAATTGATGATAATGGCGAAGTTGAAGTAGAAGGTAAAACCGTTACAAAAGTATTGGTTGAAGGTAAAGCTTTTTTTGATGGAGATTCTAAAGTTGCTACACAAAACATTCCGGCAAGTGCAATAGATAAAATTCAAATTCTTAAAAATTACAACGAAGTTTCTGGTATGAAAGGTGTTACTAATAATGAAGATAACATTGCCATAAATATAAAATTAAAAGAAGGTAAAAAACGATTTTGGTTTGGTGAAGTAAATGCTGGTGTTGGAGATAATGAAAAATATTTGGCAAAACCTAAATTGTTTTACTACAGTCCAGAAAAAAGCATTAATGTTTTAGCCGATGTAAATAATATAGGCGAAGCTCCTTTTACAATGCGCGATTATTTTAGGTTTACCGGAGGTTTGCGAAGTAGTATGAGTAGTAGTGGAACTAGTTTTAACGTAACAACAGGAGGTACTGGTTTTATGACTGCCCAAAACAATAAAGCACAAGAAATTACCTCTAAGTTTGGTGCTATCAATTTTGGTTTTGTGCCAAAAAAATCAATCGATTTTAATGGTTTTGCTATTGTAAACGATTCTGAAACCAATATGTTTACACAATCAAGTACCGTGTATAATAATCTAAACTTAACAGAAGATTCTGAGAATAAAGCCGTTCAAGGTAGTAAATTAGGATTGTTAAAATTTAGTACAACTTATGAACCTAATACCAATATGCATATAGATTATGATATTTTTGGTAAAATCTCTGAACAAACAGAATTTCAAGATGTTACATCTACAAGTAGAAGTGCAGATACCTACAAAGAAGAAAAACCATTCTCTTTAAATCAGAACTTTAACCTATATTATACCATTGATGATAAAAATATTTTCTCGGCAGAATTACAGCATTTATATCAAAAAGATAAACCTTTATATAACTCATTAGCAACTACACAACCGTTCTTAGTTATTCCGTCATCCAATACAGAAAGTGTTTATGATATTTTGCAAAACAGAATGTTAAGCACCAATAAATTAGATGCTAAATTTGACTATTATTATTTATTAACGCCAAAAAGTAATATTAATATTAGTTTAGGAACAACGTTTAGCAAACAAAACTTAACCTCTCACATTTCTCAAAATTTAGATGATGGATCAACCTTAGATTTTGATGATGTAACTTTAAATAATGACGTAGATTTTAATTTTTCGGATATATTTTTAGGAGTTCATTACAAAATGGTTTCTGGTAAATTTACTTTTAATCCAGGTGTAAGTTTACATCAATATACTACAAAAGATACTCAATTAGGAACTGAAAATAAAGAGAGTTACACAAAATTATTACCAGATGTATATGCTAATTTACAACTAAAATCTTCAGAAAGTTTACGTTTTAATTATGCAATTACCACACAGTTTTCTGATGTTGATAATTTATATGAAGGTTATGTATTATCTAATTACACCTCGTTAACAAAAGGAAATAGAGAGTTAGAAAATGCTTTATACCATAAATATTCTTTAAGTTATTTTAGTTTTAGTATGTTTTCATTTACTAATATAAACGCCTCTATAAACTATACAAAAAAAGAAAATGAAATAAAAAACAATACGCAATTGATTGGTATTGATAGAATTTCATATCCAGTAAATTCAAACTTAGCCGATGAAACTATGTCTGCCTATTTCAGATATGGAAAAACTTACAGCCGATTAAAAACTAATTTATCGGCAAATATTTCTAATTCAACCTACAATAATATTGTAAATGACGAGGCAATTAAATCAAAATCAGTTTCGCAAAGCTATAAAGGAAGTATTGCAACAAAGTTTAAAAATGCGCCAAACTTTGAAATTGGGTACGAAAAATCTTTAAATAATTATTCCAATTCAAATAGTGATACAGATAGACCCTTTGCAAACATTGAAATTTCATTCTTAAAGAGTTTTATTTTTACGTCTGACTATAGTTATTACAATTATAAAAATACCTTCGAAAATTCTAATAGCGAAACAAAAAACACCTATTCGTTTTTAAATGCTAATTTGTATTTTCAACAAAAAGATAGTAAATGGGAATTTAAACTTTCGGCAAGTAATTTAACAAATAATACCTCTATGAACACCGATAGTTATAATGAAATTTCCGACAGTAACACTACATCAATCTATTATGTGCAACCCCGTTTGTATATGTTATCAGTAAAGTATAATTTATAAAATCAAATAATAAACACATGAGTAACAAAAAATCAACCCAATTTTATATGCGAATTATACATCGTTATTTAGGCTTTTTTTTAGCTGGAATAATGACAGTTTATGCTTTAAGCGGCGTTTTATTAATCTATAGAAATACAGAATTATTAAAAACCGAAACCCAACAAAATAAAATGTTAAAGCCATCCTTAACTATTAATGAAATTGGTAAGGAATTGAAAATGAAAGATGTAGAGCTAATTAAAGCTGAAGGTGATATCCTGTATTTTAAGAATGGAACCTACAATACTAAAACAGGGGCAGCCCAATTTACATCAAAAAATTTGCCATATGTTTTAGAAAAAATGACGCGTTTGCACAAAGCAACCACTAACGAGCCGTTGTATTGGCTAAATGTTTTCTTTGGTATTTCGCTCTTATTTTTTGCAATTTCTTCTTTTTGGATGTTTTTGCCAAAAACAAAAACCTTTCGCAAAGGATTGTATTACACCTTTGGCGGTATTATTTTAACGTTAATAATGCTATTTATTTAAGGTAGTAATTATAAAAATTTGGGCATTCCCTTTCAGGTCGGGCTATTGCCACTCGCTTTTTACTGTAAAAAAAAACAGTAAAAGAGCTTAAACAATGGCGCTATCCCTAATGCAATTAAAAAAAACCTAACAGATCTTAAAAACCTGTTAGGTTTGCAATTTTTATAAAGCAAAAAAGGTTATTTTAATAATAAATTTATAAAATGACACAACACTTAAAAAAAACTATTGTTCTTGCTATTAATAGTAGCAAATCAACTATTATTTGGGCAAAATACTAGTAACAATATTTTTACAGAATTCAATTTGTTTTTTGATGCAGAAATAAAACATCAAGGTATAAAAGGCGATTGGATTTTTAAATTAAATGAAATAACTGGCAATCATAAATTTGATTATAATAACGATGGATTTAATGATGTTCTTATGGAGTTTAATGCTATTCCTGTAGATGGTGGAGGTGTAACTTATTATTTTGCCGTACTTTTTGAAAATGATAAAAACAATTCCTTCAAATTTGTAAATTATTTAAACTGCGAACAATTGGTTTTTAAATTATTTAACGAGCCTAGTTTTACGTTTACAAATACAAAGTATAAAACCACAGAAAATTTTGTACTAGTGAATTCAAAATTCATAAAAAGTAGTTTGTAACCGTTATAAAATAGGTATTACTATTTAAAGTAAAGACCTTAACTTATGGTTCTATTCGGGTTACTGAGCAATGTTAAAGTATGCATTTTAACCATTACTAGTTTTATCGATTAATTTAATGTTAAGTTAGCTTCAAAAAAAAATCCCAATTTGAAATTTACAAATTGGGATTTTTTTTATATGTTTTAAATGCTAATTAAAGCGCAAAAGCAGCTTTTACTTTATCAACATAATCTAGTTTCTCCCAAGTAAATAACTCAACATCTATTACTTTTTCAGTTCCGTCAACGTTTCTAAAAGTTTTGGTAACAGTTCTATTATCACGTCCCATATGTCCGTATGCAGCTGTTTCTAAATACATTGGTTGGCGCAATTTTAAACGGCTTTCAATAGCAGCAGGTCTCATGTCAAAAATTGTTGAAATAATTTCTGCAATTTCACCATCGGCTTTATTAACATTAGAAGTTCCGTAAGTGTTTACATAAATCCCCATTGGTTCTACAACACCAATTGCGTAAGAAACCTGAATTAAAATTTCATCAGCAACCCCAGCTGCAACTAAGTTTTTAGCAATATGGCGTGTTGCATACGCAGCACTTCTATCTACTTTACTTGGGTCTTTTCCAGAGAAAGCTCCACCACCGTGAGCACCTTTTCCACCGTAAGTATCAACAATAATTTTTCTTCCTGTTAAGCCTGTATCTCCGTGCGGTCCACCAATTACAAATTTCCCAGTTGGGTTTACGTGATACACAATATTATCATTAAATAAGGCCTGAATGCTTGCAGGTAATTGCGCTTTTACTCTAGGTATTAATATTGAAATTATATCATTTTTAATTTTGGCTAACATTTCAGCGTCATTTGGTCCAAAATCATCATGTTGTGTAGAAACAACAATATCTTTTATTCTAAAAGGAACGTTATCATCTGTATATTCAATTGTAACCTGGCTTTTAGAATCTGGGCGTAAATAAGTAATTTCGTTATTTTCACGTCTTAATGCAGCTAATTCATGTAAAATTAAATGACTTAAATACAATGCTAAAGGCATATAATTTTCGGTTTCGTTGGTTGCATAACCAAACATCATTCCTTGGTCACCTGCACCTTGCTCTTCTTTAGTAGCTCTATCAACACCTTGGTTAATATCTTGAGATTGCTCGTGAATGGCAGAAAAAACACCGCAAGAATTCCCATCAAACATATACTCACTTTTGGTATATCCTATTTGGTTTATAACATCACGTGCTATTTTTTGAACATCTAAATACGTGTTAGATTTTACTTCTCCTGCTAATACAACTTGGCCCGTAGTTACCAATGTTTCACAAGCCACTTTTGAGTTTTCATCAAAAGCTAAAAAGTTATCTACTAATGAATCCGAAATTTGATCAGCAACTTTATCTGGATGTCCTTCAGAAACTGATTCGGATGTAAATAAATATGACATAATTATTTAATTTTAAATTGTTTGAAGAAAATTT
>NZ_JBFHHX010000098.1:0-12587 GCF_041596795.1 Lutibacter sp. | reverse complement strand
TGCTAATTCTGGTTTTGTAAAACAAAATTCTTTTGCCAAATCAAAAGTTTTAGAACCCTGACCTTGCACACAATAACATAAAATTGTCCAAGGAGAACCCGCAAAACCAATTAATGGAATATCATTATTCAACATTTGCTTGGTCATTTTAATGGCATCCATAACATATTTAAGTTCCACCGTAACATCTGGTACAACCACAGCTTCCACATCTTTTTGTGTACGAACTGGATTTGGTAACCAAGGTCCTACTCCATTTTTCATTTCAACCTCAATATTCATTGCTTGAGGAATTACTAAAATATCTGAAAATAAAATAGCCGCATCCATACCAAATCTTCTAATTGGCTGCACTGTAATTTCTGAAGCTAACTCTGGAGTTCTACAACGTGTAAAAAAATCGTAATTATCTCTAATTGCTATAAATTCAGGCAAATAACGTCCTGCTTGACGCATCATCCATACAGGTGGACGTTCAACTGTTTCGCCTTTTAAGGCTCTTAAATATAAATCGTTTTTAATCATATTTTTTATTTGTTTGAAAGAGTTGTGTTATAGTTAACTAAACTTAAAACATTAATCTTCGTCTTGGTCTTTTTTATTTGCAACCGCTTTCATTGCAATTTTTATTGCAGATCGTACTTTATATATATCTCTTTTAGTCATTGCTGTTCCTAAAAACCAAGCTTCAAATTGTGATGGTGGTAAAAACACACCATGTTCCATCATTTTCCAAAAGAAGGTTTTAAACTTTTTAGTATCACTTGTTTGTGCAGTTTTAAAATCTACAACTTTCTTTTTAGTAAAGAAAGGATTTATCATAGATCCAAATCTATTTACCTGTAAATCAATACCATTTTCTTTTGCTGCACTTAATAATTCTCTTTCTAAAAAGGCTGCCGTTTTTTCAAAATCTTTATAAGGATCTTGCTTTTTAAGTTCTTTTAACGTTGCTATTCCGCAAGACATTGCAATTGGGTTACCCGATAATGTACCTGCTTGATACATTGGACCCAATGGCGCAACCATTTGCATAATTTCGTTTCTTGCTCCGTACGCTCCTACTGGAAATCCTCCACCAATAACTTTTCCTAAACAAGTAATATCTGCTTCTACTCCAAACAACTCTAACGCGCCACCAAATTGTGAGCGAAAACCTGTCATTACCTCATCAACAATTAATAAAACACCACTTGCTTTTGTTAAATCTCTTAATTCTTCAATAAATTCTTTTGTAGGAAGCACAACGCCCATATTTCCAGCAATTGGCTCAATTATTACAGCAGCAATATCATTATTTTTAGATAAATGTTTTTCAACACTATCTATATTATTATATTCTGCAATTAAGGTATTTTTAACGGCATCTTCAGGAACACCAGCACTACCTGGTAAACTTAAGGTTGCTAAACCAGAACCTGCTGCAACTAATAACGCATCTGAATGTCCGTGATAACAACCTGCAAATTTTATAATTTTATTTTTACCTGTATATGCTCTGGCTAGCCTAATTGCACTAAAAACTGCTTCTGTTCCTGAGTTTACAAAGCGCACTTTATCCATTCCTGGAAAAGCATCACAAACCAATTTGGCTAAAATAATTTCACCTTCGGTAGATGCTCCAAACGAGTAACCGTTTTTTAAATATTTTTTAATTGTTTTTTCTACATTAGTATTTCTATGGCCTAAAATCATAGGTCCGTAAGACAATACAAAATCTATGTACTCGTTACCATCAACATCATAAATTTTACTGCCTTTTGCTTTTTCAATAAAAATTGGTACTCCACCAACCGATTTAAAAGCTCTAACAGGTGAATTTACAGCACCAACTAAGTTTTTTTTACCTTTTGTATATAATTCTATTGATTTTTCTATTTTCATTGTAATTTATTTTTTCAGTAATACTTTTGCTACATCTTTTGCAAAATAGGTAATAATAATATCAGCTCCAGCTCTTTTCATTGATAATAAACTTTCCATCATTACACGTTCTTCATCAATCCAGCCATTAGCTGCAGCAGCTTTAATCATTGCATATTCACCACTTACATTATAACATGCAATTGGTCTATCAAAATTATTTTTTAAATCTCTAATAATATCTAAATAAGCTAAAGCTGGCTTTACCATTAAAATATCCGCTCCTTCTTCATCATCAAAAGTTGCTTCTCGCATTCCTTCATCTCTGTTGGCTGGATCCATTTGGTAGGTTCTTCTATCGCCAAATGTTGGTGCAGAATCTGCAGCATCTCTAAACGGACCATAAAAAGCCGATGAATATTTTACAGCATAAGACATTATTGGAATGTTTGGAAAACCTGTATTATCTAGTGCCTGACGAATAGCATCAATCATACCATCCATCATTCCTGATGGCGCAACCATATCAACTCCTGCTTTTGCGTGAGAAATTACTTGTTTTGCAATATTTACTAACGTAGCATCATTATCAACATCGTTATCATGAATAATTCCACAATGTCCGTGGCTTGTATATTCACAAAAGCAAACATCTGTAATAACATATAAACTTGGATAATTTTTTTTGATAAAACGAACCGCTTTTTGCATAATTCCGTTATCATTCCAAGTTTCGGAACCTACTTCATCCTTTTTTGATGGAATTCCGAATAATAAAACAGCAGGAATATCTAATGCTACAACTTCATCTAATTCTTTAGAAATTGTATCTAATGAAAAACGTTTAATTCCTGGCATTGAAACAATTTCTGTTTCAATATTTACTCCTTCTTCAATAAATAAAGGATAAATTAAATCATCAATAGTTAGTTTATTTTCTCTAACTAAACGACGAATGTTTTCAGTTTTACGAAGACGTCTTGTTCTGTTTACCATTATATATTTATTTATTAATTTGTTGAATAACGGATTCTTAAAAATTTATTCAAGCAAATTATTGGTTATTTATACCTCTTTAAAATAGTCGTTTGCCAATTCTATTACACTTTCTATGGTTGAAACTTTAGAAACCTCTACATTTTTAAAATATTTACGAGCTTCTGTTGCTGTTGTTTCTCCAATACAAAATGCTACAATATCTGTTGCTTTATTTTGAGTTAAAAAACTTTCTATTCCCGAAGGGCTAAAAAATAAAATTCCGTTTATTTTTTCATCAATTTTACGAGGAGTTAACGCTGTTTGATAACATTCTACCTCATTAACAACTATATTGTTTTCAGTTAAAATTGTTGAAAGTTCTTCTCTTTTTTTATTTCCACAAAAGAAGGTTACTTCTTTATCGTTTAAATTTTCAACCAAATAATTGGCTAATTTTTCGGCAGAATTTTCTTCTTGAGCAACTTTACCTATTTTCTTTTCAATTAATCGTTTGGTTCTTTTACCAACACAATATATGTTTTCAAACTGCAACTCCATTGGAATAAAATTTTCCAACAATGCTTCTACTGCATTTTGACTTGTAAAAATTACGTTTTTAATAGGGTTTTTAACCACAGTTGGTTTTAAACGATTGCTACGTGTTGTAATAAAATCGCTCATTAATGAACCAATATGAGATGCTATACTATTTGCTTGATTTAATGATAAGTTTTTTGTTGAATAGATGTTAATTTCTTTATCTATTACTATTTCTTCACGCATTAATTTTTTTCCGCCTCTATCTAAAATATAATTGGCTGCAAATTCTCCTAAGTTACCTATTTTATCTAATTCAACAGTTTTAGAAAACTCCATTTTGTTTTTTCCATCAGGACTTACCAATATAGCTTTAAACATTAATTCTTCTTTAATAATTAGTGCTAAAGCTCCAATTGGCGCAGTACAACCACCTTCTAAAACACGTAAAAAATCGCGTTCAATTTTAACACACTTTGCAGTATCTTCGTGGTTCAATTCTTTACAAATTCCAACTAAATCTTCATTTTTTTCTAAAACAGCAACCATTACCGCTCCTTGCGCTGGCGCTGGAATCATCCAATCTAATTTTATATGCTTTTCTTTTTCAGGTAATAATTTTAATCTTTTTAATCCGGCTGCAGCAAAAATAGCTCCATCCCAATCGTTCTCTTCAAGCTTTTGTAAACGTGTAATTACATTTCCACGCAAACCAGTTATTTTATGATTTGGGTAACGATATAACCATTGTGCTTTTCTGCGTAAACTTCCGGTTGCTATAACAGCTGAATCATTGGTAAAGAAATTTTCATCTTCTTTAATAACCAATACATCGTTAAAATCACCTCTTTTTAAAACTGCACCTTGAACAATGCCTTCTGGTAATTTTGTTGGTACATCTTTAAAGGAATGTACTGCAATATCAATTTTATCATTTAATAGTGCTATGTCTAAATTTTTTGTAAAAACACCTGTTACGCCTAACTCATACAAAGGTTTATCTAATACAATATCCCCTATAGAATCTATTTTTACAATTTCACTTTTATAACCTAAGCCATCTAATTGTTTCGCTACGCTGTTAGCCTGCCAAAGCGCTAATTCACTTGAGCGAGTTCCAATTCTTATAATTTTATCCATTCTTAAATTTCGGTTATTTCCGTGTTAAATATTTTGCTAATAACACTTATACTTTGATCAACTGAGGTATCTTGATCTTTTAAATGCTTTACAAATTGAGTAGTTATTTTTTGAATCATTCTATTGGTTACAAATTCGGCATCTTCAATATTAAAATCTTTATTTTTTTTACTATAAAAATTTATTTCATCTTGCTGAATTGCCATTAATGATTCTTTTAAGGCATTTACGGCAGGTACATATTTTCTATGCGAAATCCAATCGTTAAATTCTTCTTTATATTTTTCTATAATTTTTTCTGCTAATGGTATTTGAGCCTGTCGAGTTTCAATAGTTTTATCTGTAATTTTTGAAAGTTCATCAACATTAATTAACGTTACACCTTTTATTTTTTTAACCTCAACATCAACATTTTCCGGCATTGATAAATCTATAATCAACAACTCTTTTCCCTCTTTTAAATTTTCTTTAGTAACGGTATGTGAACTTGAACCTGTAGAAACTATTAAAATATCGGTAGTATGTATTTCTTGTGTTAGTTGGGAAAATTCAGCTATAGAAACATCTTTATAATTTTGTTCAAAATCAACAGCTTTTTCATGTGTTCTATTTACTAATGTAATATGCTTATTGGATGTATATTCTAACACATTTTTACAGGTGTTTTTCCCAATTTCACCCAAACCATAAATAAGAATTTTCTTATTGTTATAATCTTCAACATTTTCAACCATATATTGAATGGCAGCATATGAAACCGAAGTTGTTCCAGAACTTAGCATAGTGTTATTTTTAACATCTTTACTTGCCTGCAAAACTAAATTCATTAATCTTTCTAAAAATGCATTTGTAGTTCCAACTTTTTTAGCAAGTTTAAAAGACTCTCTTAACTGGCCAACAATTTCATAATCGCCTAAAATTTGGCTATCTAAACCAGTTGCAATATTAAACAAGTGATTAACGGCTTCATTATTTTTATAAACATTAGAAACATTTATAAACTCCTCTACACTTCCTTTTGAATATTTAATTAACAAACTAATTAACTCAAATGGGTGTTTAGCAAAACCCGTTATTTCGGTTCTATTACAGGTTGAAAGTATAAGAATACCATCAATTCCTTTTTCTTTTGCTTCTTTAAGTAGTAATTTTTGGTTTTCTTTAGTTACACTAAAAGTACCGCGCACCTGCACATCTGCCTTTTTATAACTTAAACCTACATTGTATAATTTAGTAGGAAGATTTTCTAGACTCATAAAATTAGTATTACTAATAAGTATCGACAAAAGTACAATTTATAAAAGGCTCATTATATCGCTAAAAGTACTTTTATTATCGACATAAGGTACATTTCGTAATTTAGAATAGCTCTAAATAAGAGCTAAAACGTTTTTTTACTGACATTTGTCAGTGAAATCAAGGGTTTAAAAATATGACATATATCACTTTTAAAAAAACAAAACCCATATTCATGTTTTTTTTTATTGTATTTTTGTAGTAGCTTTATACAATTTTTTATAAAAATGCTATATGAAATCTAATTTTGAAAACTATAAAAACGTCGACAAAAGTACTCAGTTGCTTTTTAAGGAAGATAACACTTTTAAAGTCTATTATTTCAATAACTTAACTTCTTCAAACGAATTATTTAAGCACAGTTTAACTAATAATTACATTCAACTTTATTTCTGTAGCACTCAAAATTGTGTGGTTGCATTTAATATGGAACATTGTGCCATAAATTTAACCGAAGGCAATTCTAGCTTGGTATATTTTAAAGATGAAAAAATGACGGTTCTTTTTAATTTACCACCAAAATCTGAGCTTTTTGCCATTTTAATATCCATAGAATATTTCCATTCGTTATTTTCTATTGAAGGGAATTTTTTATTTAATTTTAATAGTTTTAAAATAGGCAAACCTATTATAGAACCAAAAGAAACAACTACTGCAATTAAAATAATTTTAACTCAGTTAATTACAAAACAAACAAACGAAAATTTGCGTCCAATTTTTATAAAAGGAAAAGTGTTTGAATTATTAAGTTATTATTTTAGCACCCAAAGCGATGATGACACTGAACATTGCCCATACATTGCAAATGAGGAAACCGTTTCTAAAATTAAACATGCAAAGCAGCTAATTATTGATGAAATGAATAATCCGCCTTCTTTAAATGAATTGGCCAAAAAAGTGGGTTTAAACGTTAAAAAATTAAAAACAGATTTTAAGGAGTTTTATGGCGATCCTGTTTTTACTTTTTTATTAAATTACAAAATGGAATTAGCTAAAAAATTATTACAAGAACAACAATTAAATGTAAATGAAATTGCCGTGCATTTAGGCTACAGTACATCAAGCCATTTTATTGCAGCATTTAAAAGAAAATATAAAATTACCCCAAAACAATTTTCAAAATCATAATTAAATGAAAGGAGCATTAATTGTAAATTTAGGATCACCAAATAGCACTTCTGTAAAAGATGTAAAAAATTATTTAGACGAATTTTTAATGGATGAAAGAGTAATTGATACTCCTTATCTTGTTCGTGCTTTTGTTGTAAAAGGTATTATTTTAAATACACGTCCAAAAAAATCTGCAGAAGCTTATAAAAAAATTTGGTGGCCAGAAGGTTCTCCATTAATTGTTTTATCAGAAAGATTACTTAAAAAAGTTAAAGAAAATTCAGATATTCCTGTTGAACTTGCAATGCGCTATGGAAAACCATCTATTAAAAGTGGTATTGAAAAATTAGCAGCACAAGGTGTTACCGAAATATTACTATTTCCATTATATCCACAGTTTGCAATGGCAACTACAGAAACTATTGTTGTATTAGCCAATAAAATCATAAAAAAAGAATATCCAAACATTAAAATAACCGATGTTCCAGCATTTTACAATAAAACCGATTATATTGAAGTTTTAAGTAAAAGCATTCAAAAACATTTAGATAAAACAAAACCAGATCATTTACTGTTTTCGTATCACGGAGTGCCTGAGCGTCACATAAAAAAATCTGATGTTACAAAATCGCATTGTAAAATAGATGGTAGTTGTTGCAACACGCCTTCACCTGCACATGAATTTTGTTACAGACATCAATGCTACCAAACCACAAAAAATGTTGCTGAAAAATTAAATTTGAAAGAAGGAACTTACAGCACATCTTTTCAATCCAGATTAGGTCGCGATCCGTGGTTACAACCCTATACCGATCAAACCATTGATAATTTTGCTAAAAACGGCGTTAAAAACTTAGCTGTTGTAACACCTGCTTTTGTATCAGATTGTTTAGAAACTTTAGAAGAAATTGGAATGGAAGCCAAACATTCTTTTGAAGAAAATGGAGGAGAACATTTCTCTACTATTCCTTGTTTAAATGATAACGATGATTGGGCAAATACAGTTGCTAACTGGATTAACAACTGGTCTAAAAAATAACCATGGAATATTTATACCTTAAAGCGCTTCACATAATTTTTATCACCACTTGGTTTGCTGGTTTATTTTATGTTATTCGCCTGTTTATTTATTACAAAGAAGCTGAAGAAAAGCCCGAAATTGAACAGCAAATTTTATTAAAACAATATAAATTAATGATTAAAAGGCTGTGGTATATAATTACTTGGCCTTCAGCAGTTTTAGCTACATTTTTTGCTGTTTGGTTATTAATTTTACAACCAACATGGTTAAAAATGAACTGGATGCACATAAAATTAACGTTTGTAGCTGCTTTATTTGCGTACCATTGGACCTGCCAAATTATGTACAATCAAATTGAAAAAGGCTATTTAAAATATTCTTCTTTTGCTTTACGAATTTGGAATGAAGTTGCCACCATTATTTTATTTGCTTGTGTATTTTTAGTGGTTTTAAAAAATTCTTTAGGATGGATTTTTGGAACGTTAGGAATTATAGGTGTTTCTGTTTTATTAATGTTAGGAATTAAATTATATAAAAATATTAGAAAAAAGAAAAGTTGGGATCACAATTAAAATTATTAAAAGTGTAATTTCTTCTTTAAATCTATACAAAATATTCAACAAACAATTCCTTACCACTTCATTTAATTGAAGATTTAAATCAATTTATTGAAAATATAATATATTGTGTATCAGCATATTATATACAACAACGTGATATTAATCATATCTTTCCCGAAAACGATTTCGTACCTTTAGACTCGTAAAAAATAATAATTTATGAACTCTAATTCAACCAAAAAACTGTTATTAGGAAATGAAGCATTGGCACAAGGAGCAATAGACGCTGGAATATCAGGTGTTTATGCATATCCTGGCACACCTTCAACTGAAATTACAGAATATATACAACGCTCAAAAATTGCAAAAGAATTAAAAATTCACTCTAATTGGTCTGTAAACGAAAAAACAGCTATGGAAGCTGCATTAGGAATGTCTTATGCTGGAAAAAGAGCTTTAACCGTAATGAAACATGTTGGCTTAAATGTTGCTGCCGATGTTTTTATGAATATGGCAATTTCTGGAATAAATGGCGGACTAGTTGTTGTTGTTGCCGATGATCCTTCAATGCATTCATCACAAAACGAACAAGATTCAAGAAACTACGGAAAATTTGCCATGATTCCTATTTTTGAACCTTCAAATCAACAAGAAGCTTATACTATAACCAAACACGCATTTAACCTTTCTGAACAATTAGGATTGCCAATAATGATAAGAATGGTTACAAGACTTTCACACTCAAGAACAGGAATTGAAATAGGTCAAAGAGAAACTCAGAATAACATTTGTTTACCAAAAAATCCACATCAATTTCAATTAATACCAATGCACGCAAGAAAAAGGTATCAACATTTGGTGGCTTTACAAAATGTTAATAGAGAAAGCTCTGAAAATAGTGCATTTAATAAATATATAGATGGTCCAAACACATCTATGGGAATAATTACGGCCGGAATTGCATATAATTATTTACAAGAAAATTTTGAAAATGATAGTTGTCCATACCCAATTCTAAAAATATCTCAATATCCGTTACCAAAAAAACAAGTAAAAAAATTATTTGATACGTGTAAAAAAATATTGGTACTTGAAGATGGCGCACCGTTTATAGAAGAACTAGTTTCTGACTATTTTGGTGAAAATAAAAAAGTTATCGGACGCTTAACTGGTCATATAAATAGAGTTGGTGAACTAAATCCAGATAATATTGCCAATGCATTAGGTTTTGATGTTGTTATTAATGATAATTTACCAAAAGTTGTTTCCGCAAGACCTCCTGAATTATGCGTTGGTTGTGGCCACAGAGATTTATTTGATGCTATAAATATTTTAAAAAAAGAATCTAACAATCAACAAGTTTTTGGAGATATTGGATGCTATGCTTTGGGTGTTTTAGCTCCTTATGAAAGTATTAACACATTAATAGATATGGGCGCATCTATTACAATGGCTAAAGGTGCTGCAGATGCAGGAATTCATCCTTCAATAGCTATTATTGGTGATTCAACATTTACACATTCTGGTATGACAGGTTTATTAGATGCTGTTATTGAAAACACACCAATAACAGTAATTATTTCTGATAATTCTGCTATTGCAATGACAGGCGCTCAAGATTCTTCAGCTTCTGGAAGGTTAATAAATATTTGTAAAGGTATTGGTGTTGATGAAGACCATTTAAAAGTAATTACGCCATTACATAAAAATTTAGAGGAAAATATAAATTTAATTAGAGATGAAATAAACTACAAAGGAGTTTCGGTAATTATATCGCAACGACCTTGCGTTCAACTCTCTAAAGAGAAAAAAGACAAACTTAAAGAAGCAAGTTTAAACTAAACAGAAATTAATGAAAACAAATATAATTTTAGCAGGTGTTGGCGGACAAGGAATTTTATCAATTGCGGCAGTTTTAGATATTGCTGCATTAGATAGTAACCTTAACATAAAACAATCTGAAGTTCATGGTATGAGTCAACGTGGCGGTGCAGTTCAATCGCACGTACGAATTTCTAATAAAGAAATTTTTTCCGATTTAATTCCTCAAGGAAAAGCAGATATTATTATCTCTGTAGAACCAATGGAATTATTACGATATTTACCTTTTTTAAAAGAAGATGGTTTTTTAGTAACAGATTCAAATCCGTTTATAAACATTACTAATTATCCAGAATTAGAAGATTTGTACAAAGAAATTAAACTTCATAAAAACAGTATATTAATTGATGCAAAGCAAATTGCCAAAGATTTAGGAAACTCTAAAGCTACAAATATGGTATTATTAGGAGCCGTTTCTTCTTTACTTCCATTAAGTGATGAAAGTTTACAAAAAGCAATTGCCACTTTATTTGAAAAAAAAGGAGACAAAATTGTAGCTAAAAATTTGGAAGCATTCAAAAAAGGACAAGAAGTTGCTGTTGAATTTATTTTATAGTAAAAATTAAATGCTAAACGAAAAATTATTAAACCCTAAAAGTATTGCAGTTATTGGCGCATCCAATAATATTCATACGCCTGGTGGTCGTGTTTTAAAAAATTTATTAGACCACAATTTTAAAGGTGATTTATTTGCCGTAAACCCAAAAGAAACCGAAGTACAAGGTTTAAAATGTTATCAAAACATTTCTGAAATTCCAACTGTGGATGTGGCAATTATAGCCATCGCTGCAAAATTTACGTTGGAAACAGTAAAAGTTTTAGCACAACAAAAACAAACTAAAGGTTTTATAATTTTTTCGGCAGGATTTAGTGAAAAGGATGAAGAAGGCGCACAATTAGAACAAAAAATTGTAGAAGAAATAAATGCTGTTGACGGTACTTTACTAGGTCCAAATAATATTGGCTTAATCAATAAAAATTATGCAGGAGTTTTTACAACTCCAATTCCTAAATTAGATAAAAACGGTGTAGATTTCATTTCAGGATCTGGTGCAACAGCTGTTTTTATAATGGAAGTTGCCATGGCAACCGGATTAACTTTTTCTAGTGTATATTCTGTAGGAAATTCCGCACAAATTGGCGTTGAAGAAGTATTAGAACATTTTGATGAAACATTTAATTTAGAAACAAGTTCAAAAATAAAATTACTATATATTGAAAGTATAGAAAATCCACAAAAATTATTAAAACACGCAAGTTCACTAATAAATAAAGGTTGTAAAATAGCCGCTATAAAAGCAGGAAGTTCTTCAGCCGGAAGCAGAGCAGCAAGTTCTCATACTGGTGCTTTGGCAAATTCTGATGATGCTGTTGATGCTTTATTTAAAAAAGCTGGAATTGTGCGTTGTTATGGTAGAAATGAATTAATTACCGTTGCTTCTATATTTACATTACCTCAGTTAAAAGGAAAAAATATTGCAATAATAACACACGCTGGTGGTCCGGCAGTAATGTTAACAGATGCGTTATCTAAAAATGGCTTAAATGTTCCAGAAATAAGAGGAAAAGAAAGTGAAGAATTACTTTCTAAACTTTATTTAGGTTCTTCTGTCTCTAATCCAATTGATTTTTTGGCAACAGGAACAGCTGATCAATTAGAAACTATTATTGATTTTTGCGAACATAAGTTCACAGAAATTGATGCAATGGCCA
The DNA here is from genome assembly GCF_041596795.1 of Lutibacter sp. GTDB lineage: Bacteria > Bacteroidota > Bacteroidia > Flavobacteriales > Flavobacteriaceae > Lutibacter. The sequence continues at coordinate 488 of NZ_JBFHHX010000098.1, read as the reverse complement.
TTATTTTTGGAAGTCCTGGTTTGTTTGAAGTTTATGATGTTTATGATGTACTTCACAAAAAAATGCAGACTTGTAAAAAACCTATTTTTCCAATTTTACCTTCAGTAATTAATGTGAAAAATGAAATTGATTATTTTATTGGCAAGGGAAATATCAACTTTCCAGATGAAGTTTTGTTTGGAAATGCGTTAGCTAAAACTATGCTTAACAAAAAAAATACTTCAACAAAAAAACCAACCTCAACTTCTAATAATCAAATTATTAGAAACATTATAAAGAATTCTAAAAACGGTTATTTACAACCTCAGCAAGTGAGAGAATTATTAATTGCTGCAGAAATTCCAATAGTAAATGAAATAATTTGCAAAACTAAATCTGAATGTATTTCAGCAATAAAACAACTTCAATTTCCGGTAGTAATGAAAATTGTTGGACCAATACATAAAAGTGATGTTGGTGGCATTATTTTAAATATTACTTCGGAAGAG
>NZ_JBFHHX010000097.1:0-12954 GCF_041596795.1 Lutibacter sp. | reverse complement strand
TGCAGATGTAGCCATAATTCCTAACCTAGCTTTAAACAAATCAATAACAGGAACTGGTACTGTAGATGGTACAAACGTAGTAACTAACCTTGTAGATGGATTAACAACTACAAGATGGTCGGTTTCTGGATATCCACAAACAGCAATTGTAGATTTAGGTGATATTTACAACTTGCAAAGAACTGAATTAGTTGCCTATTCAGATAGAGATTATAAATATACTATTTCAGTTGCAAGTTCAGAAAGTGATTGGTATACACAAATTGTAGATAGATCTTCAAACGATTCTCCGGCAACTATTACAAATCCCAATATCAACTTGTTTGATACTATAGCCGGACGTTTTGTTAAAATTACTGTTACCGGTTCTGAAAGTTATACTGGAACCTGGGTAAGCTTATTAGAATTCAGAATTTTTGGCACTTCAATTTCAGTTGATGAGAATGATATTGATGGAGATGGCGTATTAAACGAATTTGATAAATGCTCAAATAGCAAAGCTGGTGCATCTGTAGATGCTAATGGTTGCGAACTTTTAGATACAACAAATTTTACTATAAGCGCGGTAAGTGAAACTTGTTCAGATAAAAATAATGGTCAACTAGTAATTACAGCTAATAAAAGTCAAAATTACACACTTACCTTTAACAATGAAACTTACAGCTTCACAACTGAAAAAACCATGAATAATATAACTCCAGGCACTTATGAATTCTGTATTGAAGTTGTTGGGGTTACATCTCCATATTGTTATTCGGTAGTAATAGCAGAAGGAACTAAAATTTCAGGAAAATCAAGTTTACAAAACAAACAATTATATGTAAATATTTCTGAAGGAACCTTACCTTATAAAGTTTATGTAAATGGAGATTTACAATTTGAAACATCTGAAAAGGATTTTAATTTTGAAGTAAATCACGGCGATTCAATAGCCATAAAAACCAATGTTGATTGCGAAGGTGTTTTTACCGAAAAAATAGAATTATTTGATAATATAACAGTGTATCCAAATCCTTCAAATGGTTTGTTTTCTATACCTATAGCAACAAATGCTAAAAGCGTAAAAATTAATGTGCTTAATAGTCTTTCGCAATTAATATCATCAAAAACATATAACCTTATAAACTCTAGAGTATTATTGGATTTAACAAATGAAAATAATGGAATTTATTTAGTGAAAGTATTTTTGGATAAAGAATACGTATTTAAAGTAGTGAAGAAATAAAAAAAAAGGTTGGATAATTTTTATTTAGCAACACTTTCGTATTTAATATAGGTTTAATAAATTAAGGGTTTGTTGTCTGTTTATTTTTTTAGTTTCAGTTTCAATAAAGTAATCTAAAACATAAATTTCTTTAGGAATTTCGTATTTGTTAAGTTTTGTAAGTTGTTGAATTTTAGCAAAAATAGAAACTTTTAAACTTTCTGATTTAGAACTTTCGTCTTCAACTATTAAAATTAATTTTTCACCTAAAAGCTTATCTGGAATTCCTGTAACAAAAAAACGTTGACTCACAATTTCTGCTATTTTTTCTTCAATTTGCTCTGGAATTAGTTTAATTCCACCAGAATTTATAACAGAATCAAAACGACCTAACCACTTAAATTCGGTTTCTGAAAATAGTTCAACCAAATCATTTGTTAGTATTATTTCTTCTGAAATTTTTGGAGCATTTATAATTAAACAACCTCTTGCATCAGTAGCTAATTTAATATTTGGAAGCGTTTTATAATGAGATGCTGAAACAAGTTCAGCATAACGAAACTTAACGTCATTCTCAGCACAACTGGGAATGTTATTTTTTGATTTATCGACTGTACTTGAAATGACAGAATCAAAATTATTCAACTTTTTTATTGCAATATGCGTTATAGTTTCCGTCATTCCATACGTTGCAAAAACATCTGTTTTTATATGTTGAATTTTAGTTAGTAATTCAAAAGATACCGCGCCACCTCCAACAATTAATTTTTTAATTTTATGTAAATTTTTTAGTGAATTGTTTAGCTGTAAAGGAACCATTGCAGAAAAGTGGTAATTTTTGTCAATATCTTTTAAAGGATTAGAAGTTGGTGTTACAACATCTATATGCCAACCTAAAACTAAGGCTCTTACCAACATCATTTTTCCAGCAATAAAATTAACAGGCATACATACTAACGCTGTTGTATTTTCTTGTAAATTAAAAAACTCTCCAGTAGCTAATGCACTATTTACCATTAGTTTTTTTTGAAGCTGAATTACTTTTGGAATTCCCGTAGAGCCAGAAGTTTTTACTTCAATAAACAATTTTTCATCAAACCATTCTTTCATAAATAAAAAAACTTCTAAAGAAATTTCTTCTGAAAAAGTGATCAAATCTACCTTTGAAGAAAACGATTTTCCTTGTAATTTAAATGCTTTGTGAAATTGGTTTATATCCATATTTATAAAAGATTTCAATTCTGCTAAATCATAAAATTAGGCTATAAATTCTTCTTCTTTTAGTTCTATAGGTTTCATTACTGTACCAAATAATTTACCTTTCCAATCTTTCCATCCATATTTGGTAGAAAAAATATATAAAACAATAGGATATAATACCAATACAGGCATAAACATTTCCCAACCAACTGATGGTTCAGATGTATCAATTAACAACGCATCGGTTTGAAAAACTGTCCAATTTGTAGTTACAAAAACGGCTGCTACTATATTATTTGCGGCGTGAAAACCAAGGGCAAGTTCAGTTCCTTCATCCATTAAGGTAAAAATTCCCAATATTAAACCAGTTCCAATATAATACACCATACTTATCCAACCCAATTTTTCAACTTCAGGATTTAAACCGTGAAGCAAACCAAAAATTACCGATGTAAGTATTAATGCTACAAATGATTTTCTAAACCAAGTTCCAAAACCTTGCATTAAATAACCTCTAAACAACAATTCTTCCATACTGGTTTGTATAGGTAAAAACAAAAAAGAAACCAATACTAATATTGTAAATTGAACAGGTTTAAAGTTCCAAATAAAATTCTCTGGTTCTAAATAATAACTAATTGCAATAATTATAATACCAATAATTGTCCAAAGACCAAAAGCATAAAAAAATCGACTCCAATCTATTTTATCACGACTTGTAATTAAGGTAATTATTTTACGCCTGTGAGCCATTTTTACTCCAAACAGTAACGAAATTAAACCTCCTAGAAAGGTTAAAATTACTAAAAACAAGTATAAATTAGCATCCATTCCTAAAGATGCAAAACTATCATTTGCAGCTGCTACAAAAGAATTATAATCTCCTGCATATAAAAAAGCGACTCCAACCAATGGAATTATGCCTATAAATTGCCAACCAAAAAATAGTAACATTATAGTTACAAAATATGCCCACCATTGGTTTTCACCTTTATAAGCTTGTTGTATAAATTTCATAATATTTTAGTGTAAGATTCTGAATTAAGTTCAGAATGACGTTATAAATTAAATGTCCAATTTTTTAAATTATTATAGGTTAAATGTCCGTTTTTTACTTCTAAAGGACAATCAAAATTATTAGTAAATAAACTCCCTGTCCCTAAACCTTGAGGCATTATATTTCCTAAAGTATATGTCCATTGCGCAATGGCATTTAAGCCAACATTACTTTCTAAAGCCGATGTTATCCACCAACCAATAGATTGTTTATTTGCAAATTTTATCCACTCCTCACTTGCTTTATAACCTCCAACTAAAGAAGGTTTTAAAATAATGTATTGCGGATTAATTATTTGTAGTAATTCCTGTTTTTTTGTTACATTAAAAATACCTATTAATTCTTCATCTAACGCAATTGGCAAAGGCGTTTTTAAACATAATTCTGCCATTTGGTTAATCTGACCTTGCTTTATAGGTTGCTCAATAGAATGAATATCAAAATCTGATAACCTTTTTAATTTTTCCAATGCTTCGTTTGGTTTAAAGGCACCATTTGCATCCACTCTTAATTCTATCTCATTTAAAGAAAACTCTTTCCGAATACTTTTTAACAAAGAAAGTTCTGTTTCAAAATCTATAGCTCCAATTTTCATTTTAATGGTTGAAAATCCAGTTGTTAACTTGTCTGAAATTTGTTGTTTCATAAAAGCTTCACTTCCCATCCAAATTAAACCATTAATATTTATTGAGTCTTTAGATTGTGTAAACTTTGAAGGAAATAATTCAAAAGTATGTTCACTTTTTAAGGATAACAAAGCTTGCTCTAAGCCAAATTGGATTGAAGGAAATTTAATTAATTCAAGTAGTAATTCTTCTTGTTTTTTATGAATATTAGCACATAACCATTGTAGTTTATCTTCGTAATCTGGTCTATCATCAACACTTAAACCTCTAAACAATCCACATTCACCAATACCAACTTTTTGGTTATCAACTATTTTTAAAAAATAGGTTTCCTTAGTATGTAAAATACCTCGAGAAGTTCCACTCGCTTGCTTAAAATTAAGAATGTATTTTTTATAGGTTGCCTTCATTTAATAAGAAAAGCGAAAGGTACAACTATTTAAAAAATAATTAAAAAGCTTAAGAATACATTATTATTTTAAACAACCTAAAAGACCATATCATTTTTAAAAATTAGTGTAAATTTGCCGAAGTTTTCTAGTTAGCAATCATAAATTGTTTTTTTTAGAAAAAAAAATTCCTAACAAATTCAATATTTTTTTGAATTGATTTAGTAAAATTAAATGTTCAAACATCAAGGTAAAAGTAGATCTTTAAAGCACAATTTAAGAATTGCAACTGTTTTATCATTTGTTGCAGGATTAGTTGGTATTTCCGGTTTTTTAGCAGTAAATAAGTTAACCACAAATGTAACCGGTCATTTTGCTTTTTTTATAAACGAATTCTCACATGAAAATTATTTTGAAGGATTTGTTTATATTTTATATATATTTTCCTTTTTATTGGGAGCTTTTTTATCAAATCTTATAATTCTTAAATTTAAAGAAACTAAAAAGCTTAATATTTTTGTTTTTCCTACAATTTTTGAATCAATTATTTTAATATCCGTTGCGCTATTTACCAACTTTAAAATTATTGAAAATCCCAATTTAATAGCAGTTATTTTGCTTTTTGCAATGGGTATTCAAAATTCATTTGTAACAAAAATTTCTGGAGCTGTATTAAGAACAACTCACTTAACAGGTCTTTTTACAGACTTAGGTATTGATTTATCTCGATTATTTTTTCCGAAAGCGCATCCAAATACTGTAAAAATTAAAGAAAATATTAAACTACGATTATTTATAATTTGTTTTTTCTTTTTTGGAGGTTCCGCAGGCGGATTTCTTTTTACCGTTCTTAATTTTCAACTAAATACCTTGTACTTTGGAGCATTTTTGTTGCTTTTAAGTTTATTTTATGACGATTTTAGGTTTAGAGTAATTAATTTGAGAAGAAAAGTAAGAGGCGAACATGGAATAAATTAATCTCCTTAAAAAAATCCTTATTTCTTCCAACGTTCTAATTTTGGAATTCCTTTAGAAAAAAAACCTGCAAACAATTTCATAAATCCACCCATTTCTTTTAATTTTTCTTTAACAAAAGCCTGCATTTCTTGGGCTGTTATATTAGGTTGTAAAAACGTACCATCTTGATAACAATAACTACAATATTTATAACTAGGTTTTCCATTAGCATTTGTCCCTCCACCAACACCTTTTGGATCTTTATTTAAAGACATAGCACAACTTTGACAAATTTTATATGTTTTCATTTAGTTATTATTTTGTTGAATGTAATGCTATTCTATTTCCTTCAGAATCTATAAAAGCTCCCATAAAACCAATTTCTGGTGTTATTATTTTTTTTTGAACTATAACTTTACCTCCAGCAGCTTCCACTCTACTCAATTCATCCGAAACATTATTGGTTTGTGATGCAAAATATATTAAAACACCATTAGAATTTGTTTTATAATACGCAGGATTATACACCAATTGCCCGCCAGCATTTGGTGCATTTTTATCTTTAGCTACTGGAAACCAACCCATTTTTTCTTCTCCAAAATTTTGAACTTCAATTTTAAAATTAAATACTGTTTCGTAAAATTTTACAGCTCTCGCAAAATTATTTACCGGTATTTGAAACCAGCAAACTACATTGTTATTCATTATTACTTATTTTTCTAAAATTCCTTTTAATTTATTTAAACCATACTCAAAATCTTTCCCAATCATTTTATCCATGTTCATAAAAAGCATCATAATGGTCATAGGAAATTTGTTTGTTCCTGAAAATCCCCAAATAACTTTCGTTCCTTTGCCTTCTTCTTCTTCTTCTACTTTTAAATAGGCATCTGATGTAGATTTAAAAGGTTTTAAAAAGCGTAATTGTGATTTAATTTCTTTATTTTCTTCAATTCCTGTTAATTCTTGTTCGCCTTCGCCAACATCTTTATTTCCAACCCAAGCAGAAATAAAACCAACTTCTCCATCAATTCCTGTAAATGTTTTGTTCATAGTTGGATCTTTTTCTGCCCAAGGCGACCATTCATCCTGATTTTTTAACGATTTTAAATATGTAAAAACTTCAGGAAGTGGTTTTTTAATAGAAATACTTCTATAAACATTGTAATTTTTTGGAGCTAAAAAGTGAAGAATTGCAACCACTATAAAAAGTGTAAAAAGGATGTAAAAAAAAGTAATCATTGTTTTAGTTTTAATAGTTAGTTATTGTTAAATGTAAGGTTACAACTTAATATAGCCGCCAATTGGCAATAAAACCAATTCTTTTTTTGCTTTCGCAAATTTTTCATAAGCTATTTTATGGTCAATTTTTATATATCCAAATGTATCAAAATGAACACCTAAAACTTTATTGCAACTTAAAAACTTACTTGCTTTTATAGCTTCATCAATGCCCATGGTAAAATTATCACCAACAGGTAAAATAGCCAAATCTAAATCGCCAATTACATCTGGAATTAATTTCATATCAAAGGATAAAGCAGTGTCACCAGCAATATATATTCTATGATGATCAGTTTCTAATACAAATCCGCCAGGTTGTCCTCCGTAACTTCCATCTGGAAAGGAACTTGAATGAATTGCATTTGTATAATGCAGTGTTCCAAAATCGAAATGCCATTTTCCACCATGATTCATTGGATGTCCTTCAATACCTTTATTTCCAAAATACGTAACAATTTCATAATTAGAAATTATTGTTGCTCCCGTTCTTTTGGCAATTACTTCTACATCTAAAATATGATCTTGATGTGCGTGAGTAATTAAAATATAATCGGCCTGTAAAGTATTAATATCTATACTTTTTGCTAGTTCGTTTCCCGAAATAAACGGATCAATTAATAAGGTTTTGTCTTTTGTTTCAATACTTAAAGTTGCGTGTCCTAAATATGTTATTTTCATTGAAAGTAGTTTTTATTGGTTTACTGCAATTTAAAAAATAAAATCCACAAAAAAAACCACAGAAAGCGAACTTTCTGTGATTAACAAACAAACAAATATAAGTATCTAATATTAAAATTGATACTTACAATACGTTGTAAAATTTCTACCAGGTTCATAAATTTTACCTGATAAAGTATTTGAGTTGTTATATGAAAAATTTAAATGTTCATAATACATTTTATCAAAAATATTTAACACAGCAAAACCAACTGAAAAACCTTTAAACGGTTCTATACCAGCTCTAAAATCTAATGTTCCAAAACCTGGTGTTTCTTCTTCCATAAATGATGCTGCAATTCTGGCTTGTTTAGCAACTAATCTAGAATTTAATGCAAACCAATAAATAGAAGCTTCATATTTTACACCTAAATTTGCCATAAACGGCGGAATGTGTGCTAAGGGTTCATTAAAATCTTTATTTTCAGCTTGTGTATAAGACACTTCTGATGTAAACTTTAAACGCTCTGATGCTTTATAATTAAACGAAAACTCGAATCCTGTTTGTGTAGCTTCATCTATATTTATATACTGTTTTGCAACGGTTGGTGGTGTTGTTGACATGTATTTTCTTGGAATATTAGTATTCACAACCGGAGTAATATAATCTGTTAAAAAAGAATGGAAAAACGATGCTCCAATTTCAATAGTTTCAAATTTCTTTAATAAAGATACTTCCAATTGTGTATTTACTTCAGGTTTTAAATATGGATTTCCAACATATTCATACGGATCTACACCTACTGAAAAATGATTGATAAAACGTTCTGTCATAGAAGCAGTTCTTACACCTCTACCTATTGCAAATTGTGTTTGGAATCCATTTTTTTGATATTTTACAGAAGCATTTGCACTTACATTTGTTTCTGTTTGATCTTCAATAGTTCCACCATACAAAGTTTCAAAATCAGCTTCAGGATCATCCATAGAAGCAGAAATAAAATCGGCTCTAACACCTGTTGTAATTGTTGTGTAGTTGTTAATTTTAAAGTTACTTTCAGCAAAAGCCCCAACATCATTCACACTCGCATCTTGCCAAATTTTATCGGTAAAAACTTTAGGCGTTTCTAATGTAACCCCATTCATTATTTTTACAATTCTAGTTCTATCCCCTTTTCTATCTAACATGTTAGCATCTATTCCAGTAAAAATTCTAATATTATCACTTGGTGCAATTTCTAATTCTGCTTTTCCTCCGTAGGTCCAAGATTCTACTGGAGATTGAGAATCTGTAGTTAAAAAAGTTGATCGGTTCTCATTAGTCATTAAATGATCTACATATGAGTAAAACACTTTAACTGTAAAACTTTTAATTTTATCGGATAATTGGTTTATTTTATAATCTACACCTGTCAAAAAACTGTCATCATAAGGAGAATCCATTGGTAAGCCCGCGTGATCAATATCGCGCCCAAAAGATTGTCTCCAACTTAATTGAAAACGTTGTTTTTCTGTAGGATTAATTCCAACTTTTAAAGAGTAATCTGTTGTTTTAAATGATGAAGGAACTTCTGTTCCATCTCCATCTTTATAATCGCCAAAATCACGATACGAACCATTTAAATGTACATCAAATTTTTCTGCAACGTATAATGCAGAAGCTCCGGTTACCAAATTTTCACCATTTGATTCATAACCACCTTCAACACTTCCATGAAAACCTTGTTGATCTTTGGTTGGATTTTTAGAAACTAAGTTGATAATTCCACCAAAATTTTGACCAAAACGAACCGTAAATGGTCCTTTTACAATTTCAATTTTTTCAATCTCTTCTGGAATAATATGAGTTGTTATTGGATCCATTCTATTTGGACACGCATTTATAACTTTCATTCCACCATCATATTGCACATTTAATTGCTCATATTTAAAAGAGCGAAACACAGGTTCTGAAGCATAACCTCCTTTTTTAGTGATACCAAAACCACTAATTTCTTTAAATAAATGCCCAACACTTCTTGGTTGACTAATGCGTTTTTCAGCATCATTAATTACTACAGATTGTGAAATATCTTGTAATGGATTTGCTGAAACTATAATTTCATTTAAATCTATTTGTGTTTGTTGTAATTGTATAATAATTTCAGCTTGCACATTGGTAATTATAGTTTTATAACTAATATGCGAAATTTCAATTTTATCACCAATTTCAGCATTTAATGTAAACTCTCCATCTCTATTTGATAGAGTTGCAATATTATTTTTTAACACTTTAATTGTAGCATATTCTATTGGAACAGCATCTTTTTCATCAATAATTTTCCCCGAAACTTTTAAAGTTTGTGCAAAAGTTACCATTGAAATACTAAGCATTAGTATAGTTAGAAGTAATTTATTTTTCATTTTAATATTATTAATATTTTAGTAATAATTTATTTGAATTACTACAAAGTATTTCTACTAAATAGTAAGTTAAAAAAGAGAAATTTTACGTGAATATTAAGCATAGATAAAACATTTCATATAAATTGTTTTTCAACAAATTACAATGAAAGAACATTCAAAAAAAACACTAATTTTTGAATAAAAACACGTAAAATATTTAAGAGAATTTTTGTGGTGGTTTAAAAACCGATTTAAAAAAATCTTGCGAAGAGTATGTTACAAAATACGTTTTTTCTGTATGCGATTCTTTAAAATCTTTTAATGTATATGAAAATTGATCTAACGGACTTAACGGATAATCATCAAAATTAATTTGAGGAACGGTAGATTTATGATTGTGATTGTCATGATTTACCTCTTTTAGTTGCTTTTGCAAATAACATTTACCATTACACTCTAAATAAGGTTTGTCTTTATTTTCACAAAGCACAGCTGCAATATAATCATAGTTGGCATAATAATCTATAATAGGAACCAATGGACGCACCATTGCCAATAAGTACAATAAATAAAAAAATATGCCTAAAACCTGATTTTTCATTAACCACATTAATAAAAGATAAATATATCCTTTATTTTTGAATTATAAATATTTTTCTTATTAAATTACAAAACTAATCCCAAACCAAACAATATAGAAAACACAAAAGTGCTTATTGCTAATTTTTTTAATTCTGGATCTAATAAACTTGGATCCTCATTTTTATATACCACCAATAAATGTTTGGCAATTGGAATGTATGCCAAAACAAATATAAATTGGAAGTTTGATTTATAATGTAGCATTGTATACAAAAGTGCAAATAAGAATGATGCAATTAGTAAATAATAATGATAATATTTAGCAAACTCAGTTCCAATTTTAACAACTAAGGTGTTTTTACCCGATTTAATATCGGAAGCTCTATCTCTTAAATTATTTAAATTTAGCACTCCAATACTTAAAAACCCAACTGAAAATGCTGGAAAAAATATAGAAAAGTTTAATTGCTTTGTAAACAAATAATAACTACCACAAACACTTAATAAACCAAAAAATAGGAAAACAAACAAATCTCCAAATCCGCTATAACCATAGGCATTTTTACCCATTGTATATTTTATGGCTGCAACAATACTTGCAATTCCAAGAATAAAAAATAGCAATAAGTTTAAAAAATCGTCTTTCCCAAAAGAAATATAAATTAGTAAAACAGCAATTATTAGCGTTATAACTATCGAAATTTTGATAACATTTAACAATTGATTTGGTAATATTTTTCCACTTTGTATGGCTCTTTGCGGACCCACACGTTCGTTATTATCGGTTCCTTTTACTCCATCACCATAATCATTAGCAAAATTTGATATAATTTGAAAACCAATAGTTGTTAGTATTGCTAACACGCAAATAGTAGTATTAAAAAAACCTTCAGAAGCGGCCATAAAACTTCCTATTATAATTCCAGAAACAGATAATGGTAAGGTTCTTAAACGTGCGGCTTTCACCAACTCTTTTACATCCATGATTTTTTTGATATTTCTGTTTTATATAACATTAAATTATATAATTCTATTGCCAAACTTTTATTTATACAAGGTATTTTAATTTTTCCAGAAGCCGTTTGCAAAATAATATCGGTAACATTTCTTCTTTTCTGAAAAAAGGTTTGTTGAAATTTTATATGTTGCAGTTTAAATATTTCAAAATAAATAACTTCGGTTGAAAATTGGCCAGAACCAATTTCCAATAAATTAGGGTGCAATCTAAAAAATGTTTTTTTATACTTCAAATGGATTAGTACAATAATTAATGGAATTGCAACACTATTTAGAAATAAAAAATAAACATTAAAAATTACAACTAAATTAAGCACTGCTAACATTAAAAAGCTTCTAAAATACATTTGTGTTAAATAATACCTATTTGGAACATACGTTTCTTCTGTTTCCAAAATTTCCGCTGCAAATAACATCTTTTTTAAGGTAGAAATTTGCTCTATTTTAGCACCAACAATTTTAATTATTTTATTCTGCTTTACCTTTCCACTAGTTGCCTGCTTTAAGGTTACATTGTAAATTCCAATTATTTTTTTAATAGGATTTGTAGACACAACCAAATATTGCACCTTCTCTTTTTTAATAATATTATGCTGTTTATTTATTAAGCCTTGAGAAATTTCTAAAGCTTTTTCCTTTAAATTTACTTTTAAATTAAAGTGTTTTAAAAATATTCTAAAAAATGAAATTATTATGGAAACAATAAATGCAAAAACTACTAAAACACTTATTAAAAAAACATCTTGAACTAAGGAATTTGCATTTTTTTCAACTATTGCATCTAAATTAGTATCTATTTCTAAATCCTTTAAAAAATCTTTTAACTGAACAAATCCCGAAGAAATAAACGCAAATAACAATAAAAAACTATAAAAGTGATTTTCAGAAATACTCACTTTCATTAATTCTAAAGGTGAAATTTTTAACAATTCTGTGGATTCATTTTCTTTTAAAACCTCTATAATTACATTTTTTTTCTCAATAAATAAAGCTTCTTTTAAAGCTTCTGCTCGCTCTCTTGTTAATGCTTTAATAGAAACTTCAACATTTTTTGCTCCAGCAGTTTCAATTTCAACTTCTGTAACATTTATTAACTGTTGAATAAAATTTTGTTTGAATTTTACATTCTGAATTTTTGAAAATGGAATTGAAACATTTGTTTTTTTTAAAATGCCGTGTTTTAAAATAAAGCTATTATCCTTTACTTTAAATTTATAATTTAAGTAGAGTAAAACCGAACGTATTAGAATAAAAATTAAAATTAAAACTATTCCTATTCCTATTTTTAAACCACTAAAACTCTCTGATTTATTAGTTAAAAAAAGCGGTATTAAAACCCAAGAAGATTTTAATACTTTAGTAAAAATAAAAAAATAGTTTACAATAATTCCTTTGGAAGATTGTCTGGAAAAAGAAGAAAAATCGAAAGAATTATTCATTTATAAAGTTTGTGATATACTCTTTAATTTTTAAGGCTTCCTTTTTTGGAATTCCATTAATTTTTAAGTCATCATTACTTTCTCCTGCCGTAAATATTTGAATAGAAGCTAATTTAAACAAACGAGAAATTGGTTTTTGATTTACCTCTAAATGCTG
>NZ_JBFHHX010000096.1:0-13133 GCF_041596795.1 Lutibacter sp. | reverse complement strand
TTCATCAAAAGCTAAAAAGTTATCTACTAATGAATCCGAAATTTGATCAGCAACTTTATCTGGATGTCCTTCAGAAACTGATTCGGATGTAAATAAATATGACATAATTATTTAATTTTAAATTGTTTGAAGAAAATTTTGGTGATTGCGTTGGTCGCTAAAGAGAGTAAAGAATTACTGCTTTAGCATTTTTTAATGAGGTTGCAATCAGTTCAAATTTTTCCTCTTGAATATTTCGTTTGCAAATTTATGAAAATTTAAAAACTAAATACAAAATAACTGTTAAATTAATTTTAAATATATAGTTTGTAATTATTTTGTGCTTTTTCCGACTATTATATAATAAACTTAACTTTATTATGAAAAAAATAGCCGTATTAGTACTTTTTGCTTTAGTGTTTAGTAGTTGTTCTGGAGACGATGAAATGGATACTGTAATTGAAACAATGGAAATGGAAGAGGATTTTTCTATGAATGAAACCACTTTTGTTATGGGAGATTTTGTTGATGGAGCACATCCAACTTCTGGAAAAGCATCGGTAAATGCTGATAAAACAGTTTTGACATTTACTAACTTTAAAACCGATAACGGGCCAAAATTATTAGTGTATTTATCTACGGATGTAAATGCAACAGAATTTGTAAACTTGGGCGATTTAAAAGGAATATCGGGAGATTTTACATATAGTATTCCGGCAAATACAGATTTAACTAAGTATAAAATTGTGAATATTTGGTGTGTAGATTTTTTGGTAAGTTTTGGAACTGCAGAATTAAAATAATTATTTTTTTTGTTGCGTATTAAAAAAATGTAATTACATTTGTCACATCAAAATAAAGAAAAATGAAAATTATGTTTAACAAAATGCGTACTATGATGTGTAAAATTTACACAGAGGATGCTATTGTTTAAAATGTAATAATATATAACAAATAGAAACCTCTGATAGCTCAGAGGTTTTTTTATATAAAAAAAGTAAAAAATGAATTTAAATTTCCAAAAAAATATGATTATGCCAACAATAATGTCTATGCAAATAATGTGTAGCACAATGAACAGGTATTGCCAAAAATAAATGGAAAAAATAAAATCGATATAGATTTAAGTCCCTTTGGTAATACCTAAAACCAAAGGGGCTTTTTTATTTAAATAAACATAGAATTAAAACATAAAAAATATAAAAATGAGTACTCAAAATATTTCAACACAAGCATTACACGCCGGACACGATACAACAAAAACAGCTGGAACAAGAGCGGTTCCAATTTACCAAACTTCATCATACGTTTTTAATGATACAGAACACGCCGCAAATTTATTTTCATTAAAAGAATTAGGATTTATTTATTCCAGATTAAACAATCCAACCAACGATATTTTACAACAGCGTTTAGCGGCAATTGAAGGTGGAGTTGGAGCGGTGGTTTTTGCATCGGGAACTTCGGCAATTTCTACGGGTTTATTAACCTTATTAAAAGCTGGAGATCATATTGTTGCGTCAAGTAGTTTGTATGGCGGTACATTTACTTTACTAAATGTAACTTTACCAAGATTGGGAATTACAACTACATTTGTAGACGCTTCAAATCCAGAAAATTTTAAAAATGCAGTGCAAGAAAATACCAAAGCATTTTTTGTAGAATCTTTAGGAAATCCAAAATTAGATGTGTTAGATTTAGAAGCAATTGCTGAACAATCTAAAGCAGCTGGTGTGCCATTTATTGTAGATAATACAGTGGCGAGTCCGGCGTTGTTAAATCCAATAAAACACGGAGCAAATTTGGTAATTCATTCATTAACAAAATATATAGGCGGACAAGGAAACTCTTTAGGTGGCGCCATTATTGATGCCGGTACTTTTGACTGGACCAATGGGAAATTTCCGGAATTTACAGAACCTTCTGCCGGTTATCACGGATTAGTTTATAGCGAAGCTTTAGGAGCGGCAGCATTTACCTTTAAATTAATTTTAGAAGGATTACGTGATTTTGGTGGTGCTTTAAGTCCGTTTAATGCATTTCAAATTATTCAAGGGTTAGAAACATTGCCAGTTCGTATAAAACAACACAGCGCAAACGCATTGGAATTAGCAAAATGGTTAGAAAGTAGAGAAGAGGTTGCTTGGGTAAATTATCCTGGTTTAGAAAGTAGTAAATACTATAAATTAGCTAAAAAATATTTACCAAACGGACAAAGTGGTTTGGTTACTTTTGGTTTAAAAGGAGGGTTTGAAGCTGCTAAGAAAGTAACGGATGCAACGCAACTATTTTCATTATTAGCCAATATTGGAGATACAAAATCTTTAATAATTCATCCGGCAAGTACCACGCATCAACAATTAACTGTTGAGCAACAAGCTGGGGCTGGAGTAAGTGCAGATTTAATTAGATTGTCTGTTGGATTAGAAGCTATTGAAGATTTAAAGCAAGATTTGGAGAATGCGTTTAAACAAATTTAATTTGTCTTAAAATTTTTGTTTGAGAAAAAATTAATGCGTTAATTTGCTGCTTAGTTCATAAACTTATTGACTATTGTTATCAAGAAAGGCAGAGGGAATAGACCCGTTGAAGCCTTAGCAACCCTTTATTTTTAAAGAAGGTGCTAAATTCTACCCAATTTGGATAGATAACTCAATAATTACTTCCGGTAATTTCTGCAATTTCTCATAACATTATTTTTTAAGCAACTAAAGTCAGTTTTTTTTGATTTTTTAATCATTGTATACATAATTTAATGAGCCAATTACAACATATTAAAATAACCAATTTTATTCCTGAAAAGGGAACTAAAGGTCAGGATATAAATCTTTCATACCAATTATTTGGGCAAGATTTATATTCTGCACCAGTAGTTTTAGTAAATCATGCATTAACTGGAAATAGTGATGTTGCAGGAAAAAATGGTTGGTGGTGCGATTTGGTTGGTGAAAATAAAGTAATTGATACCAATAAATACACCATATTATCATTCAATATTCCAGGGAATGGTTTTGACGGTTTTGTAATAGAAAATTATAAAGATTTTGTGGCGCGAGATATTGCTAAAATATTTTTAATTGGCTTACAAGAATTAAAATTGAAAGAGCTTTTTGCATTAATAGGAGGTTCTTTAGGAGGTGGAATTGCCTGGGAAATGGCAGTGTTAAACCCAACTATTACAAAACACTTAATTACCATTGCAACCGATTGGAAATCTACAGATTGGTTAATTGCAAATTGCCAAATTCAAGAACAATTTTTATCAAACTCTTGCAATCCGGTGCACGATGCTCGTATGCATGCAATGTTGTGTTACAGAACTCCAGAATCGTTTAAAGAACGTTTTCAACGATCAAAAAATGAAGAGTTAGAAATTTTTAATGTAGAAAGTTGGCTGTTGCATCATGGTAAAAAATTACAAGAACGTTTTCAGCTTTCGGCCTATAAATTAATGAATCAATTATTAAAAACTATTGATGTTACAAAAGGAAGAGAAGAAACTATATTAGACTCCATTAAAGCAAATATTCATATTGTTGGAGTAGATTCTGATTTGTTTTTTACAGCCGAAGAAAATAGGGAAACGCACAAACACTTAGCATTAACCAACCCAAAAGTTACCTATAACGAAATTAATTCGGTACACGGGCACGATGCTTTTTTAATGGAATATCAACAATTAGGTAAAATTATAGAGCCAATATTTAATCAAAGTTCTAAAAAAAATAAAATGAAAGTAGTAAAATTTGGAGGAAAATCATTAGCAAACGGTATTGGAATTGAGAGTACTTTACAAATAATTGCTAATAAAATTAAAAATGGAGAAAAAATAACTGTGGTGGTTTCAGCAAGAGGAAATACTACAGATTCTTTAGAGTCTATTTTAGAAAAAGCAAAAAATAATTTGCCATATGCTGATGAATTTGACAAACTAAAAAACTATCAATTAGAAATCGATAATTCAGTGGATTTAGCTCCTGAATTTAAGTTGTTAGATGAAATTTTTAGAGGTGTAAATTTACTCGGTGATTATACCCCAAAAGTAAAAGATCAGGTGTTGGCGCAAGGAGAAATTTTATCGGCAAAAACACTAACTCATTTATTAAATAAGTTGGAGTTAAAAGCAAATTTTGTTGATTCTAGAACTTTAATTAAAACAAACAATCAATTTGGGAAAGCATTACCTTTTGAAAGTGTTTCTGAAGAAAATGTAATTGAACATTATAGAAAAAATAATGGCGATGTTACTCAAATTATTACAGGTTTTATTGCTTCAAATTTAAATGGAGAAACCACAACTTTAGGAAGAAACGGAAGTAATTATACAGCATCATTAATAGCAAACTTTTTAAATGCTGAAGAGTTTCAAAATTACACACATGTAAGTGGAATTTATACCGCAAATCCAGAGTTGGTTGAAAATTCAAGGAAAATAGAAAAATTATCATACCAAGAAGCCAATGAAATGGCAAATTTTGGAGCTAATATTTTACACGCTAAAACTATTATTCCTTTAATTGAAAAAAACATTCCGTTAAGAATATTAAATACGTTTGATCCTGAAAATCCTGGAACTTTAATTGGTTCAGAATCGGAGCAAGGCGGAATTAAATCATTATCAGTGCAAGAAGATGTTGCTTTGGTAAACTTAATTGGTAGAGGTTTGTTGGGTAAAGTGGGTGTTGATGGAAGAATTTTTGGAGCTTTAGGAAGAGAAAATATTAGTATTAGTATTATTTCTCAAGGATCATCAGAGCGTGGAATAGGTTTTGTAGTGGAAGCTAAAAATGGTTACAAAGCAAAAACGGTGTTGGAAAATGAGTTTAGTAATGAGTTTCAAACCAAAGATGTAAGTCAAATTTATGTTACGGAAAAAGTTTCGGTAATTTCTATTATCGGACAAAGTTTGTACTCTTTTAATCAACCTTACAGCGCTTTAATTAAAAACCATATTACACCAATTTTAATTAACAATACAGTAACCGGCGAAAATGTGTGTTTGGTGGTAAAAAAATCCGATTTAAATAAAGCGGTAAATGTAATTCACGGTGAAATTTTCGGAGTTTCTAAAAATATTAATATTGCCATTTTTGGAAAAGGATTGGTGGGTGGAACATTGATAAATCAGATATTAAAAAGCAAAGAAAATATTATTAAAAGAAAAAACATCAATCTAAATATTTTTGCGGTTGCTAATTCATCAAAAGTATTATTTAATAAAAATGGTGTTTCTGAAAATTGGGAGCAAGATTTAGAAAAAAGTACGGTTGAAAATAGCGTTGAAAATATTATTGAATTTGCGGAGAAAAATCATTTAGAAAATTTAATAGCCATTGATAATACTGCAAACAGCGCATTTGTAGAAAACTATATAAATTTGGTTGAAAATGGTTTCGACTTAATTTCTTCTAATAAAATTGCCAACACATTAAGCTATTCTTTTTATAAAGAATTACGTGCCAAATTAAGTAGTTATAAAAAGTCCTATTTATACGAAACCAATGTTGGTGCTGGGTTACCGTTAATTGATACCATTAAACTTTTACATGATTCTGGTGAAAATATAACAAGAATTAGAGGTGTTTTTTCGGGTTCTTTAAGTTATTTGTTCAATAATTTTTCGGTTCAAGATAGGCCTTTTAGTGAGGTATTGGGCGAAGCCATTAAAAACGGATATACAGAACCAGATCCAAGAGAAGATTTGTGTGGGAATGATGTTGGTCGTAAATT
Source organism: Lutibacter sp. (assembly GCF_041596795.1). Classification (GTDB taxonomy): domain Bacteria; phylum Bacteroidota; class Bacteroidia; order Flavobacteriales; family Flavobacteriaceae; genus Lutibacter. The sequence continues at coordinate 7,424 of NZ_JBFHHX010000096.1, read as the reverse complement.
ATTAATTTTAGCACGAGAACTAGATTTACAAAATGAATTTGATGATATTATTATAGAAAATTTAATTCCAGAAAATTTACGTGAAGGTTCAGCAAAAGAATTTTTAGGGAAATTAGAAGAAATGAATGCCTATTACAAAAGTGTAAAAGAGGGTCAAAAAGAAAATCACGTGTTAAGATATATTGGTGATTTATCGGGTGATTTACAGCAAGAAAAAGGAATTTTAGAAGTGAAACTTATTTCAGTTCCGGCAAATAGTGCGTTAGGACAAATACAAGGAGCCGATGCAATTTTTGAAGTATTTACAGAATCTTATGGAGAAAAACCAATTGTAATTCAAGGAGCCGGAGCCGGAGCAGCCGTAACAGCACGCGGTGTTTTTGGTGATATTTTAAGATTGGCTGAAAAAAATTAAATTCAATACACTATAACCGTCATTCTGAACATGTTTCAGAATCTGTCAAAAATTTTTACAAATAAGAGAAATACTGAAAATAATGAACGATAAACATTTTGAAACAGAAGCTATAAGAACGCAGTTAGAACGATCTCAATTTCAAGAACATACAACGCCAATGTACATTACATCAAGTTTTGTTTTTGAAGATGCAGAAGATATGAGAGCTTCGTTTTCCGAAGAAAAAGAACGAAATATTTATTCACGTTTTAGCAATCCAAATACTACAGAATTTGTTGAAAAAGTGGTAAAAATGGAAGGAGCGGAAGATGGTTATGCATTTGCAACCGGTATGGCTGCTATTTATTCAACATTTGCAGCGTTGCTAAGTAGTGGAGATCATATTGTATCCGCGCGTTCTGTTTTTGGATCAACACATACATTATTTACAAAATTTTTTCCGAAATGGAATATTGAAACCTCGTATTTTGACATTAATAAGCCAGAAGAAATTGAGCAATATATTCAACCAAATTCAAAAATATTATATGCTGAATCTCCTACAAATCCGGGTGTTGATATTATTGATTTGGAGTTGTTAGGTAAAATTGCCAAAAAGCACAATTTATTATTAATAATAGATAATTGTTTTGCAACACCATATATTCAGCAACCTATAAAATTTGGAGCAGATGTAGTGGTGCATTCGGCTACAAAATTAATGGACGGGCAAGGAAGAGTTTTAGGTGGAGTTGTAGTTGGTAAAAGCGATTTAGTTCGTGAAATTTATTTATTTTCAAGAAATACAGGTCCGGCAATGTCGCCTTTTAATGCTTGGGTTTTAAGTAAAAGTTTGGAAACCTTAGCAGTTAGAGTTGATAGACATTGTGAAAATGCGTTGAAAATTGCTGAATTTTTAGAAAATCATCCAAAAGTAAATACGGTAAAATATCCATTTTTAAAATCGCATCCTCAATATGAAATTGCTAAAAAGCAAATGAAATTGGGTGGAAACATTATTGCAATTGATATAAAAGGAGGAATTGAAGCCGGAAGAAAATTTTTAAACGCTATAAAAATGTGTTCATTATCTGCTAATTTGGGCGATACCAGAACCATAGTTACGCATCCGGCATCTACAACGCATAGTAAGTTAACATCAGAAGAACAGTTGTCTGCAGGTATTTTTCCTGGGCTAGTTAGAATTTCTGTTGGTTTAGAGCATGTGAATGATATAATTGAAGACCTGAATCAAGCCTTAAATAATTAAAAAAAACAATTGTTTTTTAAGAATATGTTAATTCTTTAATTTTTAACAATCTAAAAGTCTATCAATTTGGTAGACTAATAAAAAAAGCCTTATGTTTGCAACGAGAAAATTAAGTGAATTAAGAAATTATGATTTTAGATCAAGTTTTAACTAATAATAATATGCCTGAAAAAAGTTACCAGGAAATTAAAAATACAGATAAAGCAACAAGAAGTATAGTAAAAGCTATTAGCTGGAGAATGGTAGGGACTATTGATACCATAGTAATATCGTTTTTTATTACTGGAGAAATAAAAATGGCCTTATCAATTGGTTTGGTGGAAGTTGTAACAAAAATGATTTTATATTTTTTTCATGAAAGAATTTGGAATCTTATAAAATGGGGAAAAAAATGAAAAATTTAGATATAGAAAAAATCAATAAAGATTTAAAAGACAAAACCCCTTCAGAAATTATTTCTTGGGCAGTTGGTATTGCTAAAAATCCATTAGTAACCACTAATTTTAGACCTTATGAAGTGGCAATTTTACACGCTTGTACACAAGTTGATGCTAATTTAAAAGTTATTTGGTGTGATACTGGTTACAATACGCCGCAAACGTATAAACATGCAAATGAACTTATTAAAAAGTTAAAGCTAAATGTGCATTTATATGTTCCGCAACAAACAGCGGCACATAGAGATGCTACTATTGGAATTCCTCAAATTGAAGATCCTTTGCATAAAGTTTTTACAGAACAGGTAAAGTTAGAGCCATTTAATAGAGCTATGAAAGAACATACGCCTGATGTTTGGTTTACAAATTTAAGAAGTGGTCAAACAGCATTTAGAAATAGTATAGATATTGTTTCTATAAGCAAAGATGGCGTTTTAAAAGTGAGTCCGTTTTACCATTGGTCAGATGAACAATTAGACGAGTATTTAAAAGATAACCAGTTACCAAACGAGTTTAAATATTTCGATCCAACAAAAGTATTAGAAAACAGAGAATGCGGATTGCATTCATAAAATAAAGATAATGACAGAGAAGTTACATATTAACGCACTTGAAAACGAAGCAATTTATATTTTAAGAGAAGTTGCTGCGCAATTTGAAAAACCAGTATTGTTATTTTCAGGAGGAAAAGATTCTATAACCTTGGTAAGATTGGCTCAAAAAGCATTCTTTCCTGCAAAAATTCCTTTTCCATTAATGCATATAGATACAGGACATAATTTTCCTGAAACTATTGAATTTAGAGATAAATTGGTAGAAGAATTAGGTGTTGAATTAATCGTAAGAAACGTTCAAGATTCTATAGATCAAGGTAAAGTAAAAGAAGAATCCGGTAGATATTCGAGTAGAAATATGTTGCAAACAACCACCTTGTTAGATGCAATTGAAGAGTTTAAATTTGATGCTTGTATTGGTGGTGCGCGTAGAGATGAAGAAAAAGCAAGAGCAAAAGAACGTATTTTTTCTGTTCGTGATGATTTTGGTCAATGGGATGAAAAAAATCAACGCCCGGAATTGTTCGATATGTTAAATGGTCAAATAGAATTAGGGCAAAATGTACGTGTTTTCCCAATTTCAAACTGGACCGAGTTAGATGTTTGGACCTACATTGAACGTGAAAATTTAGAAATTCCATCTATTTATTTTGCACATAAGCGTAAAACTTTTGTGAGAGATGGATTAATTTGGACAGCATCAGAACACGTTTATAGAGATGAAGAAGAAGTAGTAGAAGAACGTTGGGTGCGTTTTAGAACTGTGGGAGATATGAGTTGTACAGCAGCAGTAGATTCGTACGCAACAACAATTAGTGATGTAGTTGCAGAAATTAGAGATTCAAGTATTTCTGAAAGAGGTGCGCGTATTGATGATAAAAGATCAGAGGCAGCTATGGAAAAACGTAAACAACAAGGGTACTTTTAATCAATTGATAATTAATAATTAACAATTGTCACACTGAGCTAGTCGAGGTGTAGTTATAAATTCAGAATAAAACAAAAATGGAAGTTTTAAAAATAGCAACAGCAGGAAGTGTAGATGATGGGAAAAGTACTTTAATTGGAAGATTATTGTACGATACAAAATCATTAACATCAGATAAATTAGAAGCAATAGAACGTAGTAGTAAGCAAAAAGGATACGATTATTTAGATTTTTCTTTAGCTACAGATGGTTTAGTTGCAGAACGCGAACAAGGAATTACAATAGATGTAGCTCATATTTATTTTTCAACAGCTACAAAAAGTTATATTATAGCAGATACTCCAGGTCACGTGGAATATACCCGTAACATGGTAACTGGAGCTTCAACATCTCAGGTTGCAATTATTTTAATTGATGCGCGTCACGGAGTAATTGAGCAAACATATCGTCATTTTTTCATCAATAATTTATTAAGAATTAAAGATGTAATTGTGGCTGTAAATAAAATGGATTTGGTTGATTTTTCTGAAGAAAGATACAATGAAATTAAAGCCGATTTTCAAAAATTAGTTGAAAAAAGTGATTATGAAGATCAGAATATTACATTTATTCCAGTAAGTGCATTAAAAGGAGATAATGTGGTAAAAGAATCTTCTAAAATGCCTTGGTATAAAGGAGAAACTTTATTGGCGCATTTAGAAAGAATTGATACAAAAGATATTTATAACAGAGGACGCGTGCGTTTTCCTGTTCAATATGTAATAAGACCAAAAACTGAAGAATATCACGATTTTAGAGGATATGCTGGTAAAGTTTATGGTGGTGAAATTAAAGTTGGAGATGAGGTTATTGTATTGCCTTCTGAAACAAAAAGTAAGGTTAAAGAAATATTTTTCTACGATAAAAAGTTTGAAACAGCAGCAAGAAGATCTTCTTGTACCATAACATTAGAAGATAATGTTAATGTAAGTAGAGGAGATATGATTGTGAAAGTGAATGAGTTGCCAACCGTGGCAAAACAATTTACAGCAACAATTTCTTGGATGGATGCTAAAAATTTAACACCAGGTTCAAAATATGTGTTGCAACATGGGGTAAATAAAGTATTGGCAAAAGTAAGTGCTATACATCATAAAATTCGCCCAGATTATTCAGGAATAGAAACCAATATTACAGGTTTACAAATGAACGATATTGCATCTGTTTCATTCCAATTAAACAAACCAATATTTTTTGATGCGTTTAAAGAACATAGAACAAACGGAGCGTTTATTTTAATAGATCCACAATCAAATAATACGGCTGGTGCTGGGTTTATTGAATAATATTAAGTTGGTTTTTAAGGCAGACTTATGATATCTCCAATGCTGAGTCAATTGTTAATTCCCTTTATTATTGCAATGTTTCTTGCTGTAACAATGGGAGGTAGCGGAACTGGTCCTGCTTTTTCAGTTGCTTATGGTGCCAACGTAATTAAAAAAAGTTTAATACCAGGTTTATTTGGTATTATGGTTTTTCTTGGAGCATTAATTGCAGGTAAAAATACAGCTTCAACAGTTGGAGGAGAAATTTTGCCAGCAAATTTTATGACATTTACTACTGTTTCAATTATTTTGTTTGCAGTAGCAATATCATTATTAATAGCAAATTTGGGAGGAATTCCGCAGTCTACAAGTCAATCTACCGTGTTTGCTGTAGCTGCACCTGCTATTTATTATAATGTTTTAAATACAAAAAAAGTGTTTTTTGAAATAATTCCTACTTGGTTTATTTTGCCAATAATAGCTTTTGCAATATGCTATTTTGTAGGAAAGTATTTGTATGAACCCATACGGAAAAAAGGACTTTTTAAATCACGTTCTGAAAAATTGAATTTGAATCCGGTTTGGAATACTATTATCGTAATCATGTCATTATATGTAGCCTTTTCAATTGGAGCAAATAATGTAGCAAATGCTTCTGGGCCTATTGCCTCTATGACAGCGAACGAATTAAATATTTATGCTGGAAGTAATTTTACCTTGGTGTTAATATTATCAACATTAGTAATTGCCCCAAGTTTTGCAATTGGAAGTTCAATTTTTGGAGATAAAATAGTTGAAAATACGGGTAAAGAGATTTATTTGTTTGGAAAATCAGAAGCTGTTATGATAGCTTTTATTTCAGGGAGTTTGTTATTGTTTGCGTCAATAATTAAAGGTATTCCAACATCATTGGTACAACTAAATGTTGCAGCCATTTTAGGATTTGGAGTAGCAAAACTTGGAGCTAAAAATATTTTTAACAAAACGCAAGTAAAAAAGTTTTTTATAATGTGGGTTATTTCACCAATAGTGGCATTTGCAATCTCTTTTTTATTAATTGTTTTATTCGATAAGTTTTGGATAAATTAAATAAGTTCATAGATATAATATTAACAATTAAGTATAAACGAATTATATAACTCCTTAAAATATTAAGGATATTATTACTAACTACTAAAATCAAAAACAATGCAAAGTTTCAGAACCGAGATCGAAAATCCGATCGTCGAAAAGGATATTATTGACCTAGAAAAAAAGATTGCACTTTACTACGAAGGTAAAATTGACGAAGAGCGTTTCAGAAGTTTACGTTTAGCACGTGGCGTTTATGGTCAACGTCAGTTTGGTGTACAAATGATTCGTATTAAATTACCATTCGGTAAAATTACCAGTGAGCAATTGCACAGAATTGCCAATGTTTCCGATGAATATTCTAGAGGAAGATTACATATTACCACACGTCAAGATATTCAAATTCACCATGTAAGTTTAGATAGAACTCCAGAATTGTGGGCAGAGTTGGAAAAAGATGATATTACCTTACGTGAGGCTTGTGGAAATACGGTAAGAAATGTTACAGCATCAGAAACTGCAGGGATAGATATTAATGAACCTTTTGATGTGTCTCCGTATGCACATGCGGTGTTCGAATTCTTTTTACGTAATCCTATTTGTCAGGAAATGGGGCGTAAATTCAAAATTTCATTTTCTGGAACTGATGAAGATACTGCCTTAAGTTTTATGCATGATTTAGGTTTTATAGCAAAAATTAAAAATGGTGAAATTGGTTTTAAAGTAATGCTTGGTGGTGGTTTAGGATCGCAAGCACGTTTGGCCGATACCTTATTTGAATTTATTTCAGCTGATAAAATTATTCCTATTACGGAAGCTGTTTTACGTGTTTTTGATAGACATGGCGAACGAGCTAAAAGAGCCAGAGCTCGTTTAAAATTCTTGGTAAAAGAAATTGGTTTTGATGCTTTTGTGCAGTTAGTAGAAGATGAACAAAAAGCATTATCACATACTACATTTAAAATTGATACATCAAAGTTTGATACAGCCATAGAAATTCCATCGGTTGAAATTCCATCTGTAATAATTGATAATGAAACCGAATACAATGCTTGGAAAACAGCCAATGTTATTCCTCAAAAACAAGAAGGTTTATTCGCCATTGGAATTAAAGTACATTTAGGCGATTTTTATACCGATAAAGCCAGGTTATTAGCAGATTTGGTAAAAAAATATGCGGGAAATGAAATGCGTTTATCGCTTCGTCAAAATATATTAATTCGCCATGTAAAAGAAGCATTATTACCTTTCTTTTATGTTGAATTACAAAAATTAGGATTCGCAGAAATTGGGTACAACAGCACGTTAGATATTACTTCTTGCCCAGGAACCGATACCTGTAATTTAGGAATAGCAAGTAGTACTGGAGTAACTGCTGAATTAGAAAAGGTATTAAAATCTGAATTTCCGCAATACGCAAATAATAAAGAAATTACCATAAAAATTAGTGGTTGTATGAATTC
>NZ_JBFHHX010000095.1:0-13224 GCF_041596795.1 Lutibacter sp. | reverse complement strand
GATGTTGCTTTCTCAAAAATTGGCTGGTTTTACAAAAGGTGAAGCCGATATGTTACGAAAAGCAATGGGTAAAAAAATATTTTACCTATTGGAGCAATTAAAACCAAAATTTATTGAAGGAGGTAAAGAAAGAAATCACCCGGAAGAAGTTTTAAATAAAGTTTGGAAAGATTGGGAAGCTTTTGCAGCATATGCCTTTAACAAATCTCACTCTACCTGTTATGCTTATATTGCATACCAAACAGCGTATTTAAAAGCACATTACCCAGCCGAATATATGGCTTCTGTGCTTTCAAATAATATGAATGACATTAAGCAGGTTACCTTTTTTATGGAAGAATGCAAACGAGCTGGAATCCCTGTTTTAGGTCCTGATGTAAACGAATCATACAATAAATTTTCCGTAAATAAACAAGGCGCCATTCGTTTTGGAATGGGTGCAATAAAAGGTGTTGGTGGTGCTGCTGTAGATTCAATTATTGAAGAACGTAAAAAAAACGGACCTTTTACTTCTATTTTTGATGTTGCTAAACGTGTAGATTTAAGAGCTGCTAACAAGCGGGTTTTTGAAGGACTAGCACTGGCTGGTGGTTTTGATTCTTTTCATACAATTCATAGAGCACAATATTTTCAATTAGATGAAAAAGGCGTTACTTTTTTAGAGCGCGCCATAAGATTTGGTAATAAATATCAAGAAAATGAAAATTCTGCCCAGGTTTCACTTTTTGGCGAAGCCTCTTCAGTACAATTTCCTGAACCTGAAATTCCTGCAGCAGAAAAATGGAGTATGATGGAAGAACTTTCCAGAGAAAAAGAAGTTGTTGGAATTTATATTTCCGGACATCCTTTAGATGATTTTAAAAATGAAATTAAATATTTTTGCAACGCAAATTTATCATACTTTAAAGAAGATTTAAGCAAACACATTGGTGCTAATTTAACATTTGCAGGCATTTTAACTGATGTGCAACATAGAACTTCTCAAAATGGAAATAAATGGGCATCATTTACTGTGGTAGACTTTAACGATTCGTTCGAATTTAGAATTTTTAAAGATGATTATTTAAAATTTAAACCTTATTTAGTTGAAAATGAATTTAGACAAATACGTGTTAGTATTGTGCAAGGATGGCGAAATAAAGATGGTGTAATTGGTGAGCCTAGAATTAATTTTAATGATATTCAAATATTACAAACTGTTATTGAAAAACAAGCTAAAAAATTAACAATTCAGCTTAATATACAAAATGTTAATCCGCCAACAATTAACTCACTTCAATCTATTTTAAAAAATAATGAAGGAAGCACGCCTTTAGATATTATAGTTATTGACAATAAGGATGAAGTTACCTTAAACATGCACAGCAGAAGTGTTAAAATTCAAGTAAGTAATGAGTTTTTGAAACTTTTAGAAGACGCAGATTTTAACTTTAAATTAAATTAGACAGTACTTTATTTATGAAACAAATACTTTCGGCTTTTTTACTTTTTATCTGTTTAAAATCTTATAGTCAATCCAATACTTCATCTTATTTACAAGCCGATACATTTTACGGAAATGTACTTCGGCAAAATCCCGATGCTCAAGTTCTAATTCAAGGTCACCCAACAGGATTCTTTTTAAGTTATAATAAAAGATCTTTTGGGGAAGAAAGTTGGCAAGATCATTACAACTATCCAGATTTCGGATACTCTTTTGGATATCAAGATTATAAATCTGATATTGTTGGAAAATTATACTCGGTTTATGCACATTATAATTTTTATCTTACTAACCGAGCTAATAAAAATCAGTTTATTGTAAGAACCGGAATTGGTTTAGCATACAACACAAACCCTTATAATAAAGAAACCAACAACAAAAACACAGCTTTTAGTACAAATTTAAATTCTAGTACGTATTTTAAACTGTATTATCAGCGAGAAAACATTATTGAAAATTTGGGTTTAAATGCCGGATTAACATTTATACATGCATCTAATGCAAACGTTCGTTCACCTAATTCTGGAATGAATGTTTGGGCAGCTACTGTTGGTTTAAATTATAATTTAGATAATGAATTGGAGTCGAAAACTTTTATACCCACATCTGAATCTAAAGAATTTACTGAACCTATAAAATACAATATTGCTTTTAGAACAGGAATAAACGAATCGGAAATTATAGGAAGTGGCGTAAAACCTTTTTATGTTTTTTCCGCTTATGCAGATAAACGCATCAACAGAAAATCTGCCTTACAAATTGGTGCTGATTTGTATATTTCGCCAATGTTAAAAGATTATTACGAACTAAATTTAACTATCCCGCATACAAATTTAGAAGAAACAGATGATTTTAAAAGAATTGGTGTATTTGTTGGTCATGAACTTTTTATAAATAAACTTTCTATAGAAACTCAATTGGGGTATTATGTAAAATATCCGTTTGAATACCAAGGTTTAGTGTATGAAACTTTAGGTTTAAAAAGGTATTTAAAAAACGACAAATGGTTTGCTTCTATTCGTTTAAAAGCACACGCGGCAGATGCTGAAACAGTTGAGTTTGGAATTGGAGTAAGACTTTAAAAAAAATAGAATGCAAAAAATTATCACCCTTTCTGTAATTCTTTTTTTTAATTGTTTAGTTGTGTTTTCACAAAATAATGATGACAGATTTAGCAATATTCAAACTGAGTTTTTTATTGGAAAACCTATTGAACATGATAAAAAATTAGACAATGCTATTCAAGGAAACTCTTATGGTGTATTAGTTAGTTGGAATAAATTAAATAATAAAACTACAAAATTTAATAAATTATTTAATTATCCGGAACGCGGATATACATTTATATATCAAGATTTTAACTCCCCCATTTTAGGTAAATCTTTTGGTGTTTATCGCCATTACACTTATAATTTAACACCTAAAAATAACAACCCATTAAAGTTAACAACTGGTTTTGGCTTGGGTTATGTAACAGAAAAATATGATGTTATAAACAACAATCAAAATTTTGCAATTGGATCACATTTAGATGCTACTGCCTTTGTTAAATTAAACTATTTTCAATATATAATTTATAACAAACTAAAAATAAATACTGGTGTTAGCTTGTTGCATTTTTCTAATGTGAGCTTAAAAAATCCTAACTTAGGAATTAACACAGTTTCTGTACACCTTGGTTTAAATTACTCTATTGGAGAAGTAAAAACTATTCCTTTAGAAAATGCAACTCCAGCTGCTTTAACAACACATAAACCCCTTAAATATAATGCTATTTTAAGAACTGGTTATAATGAATCTTTAATTGAAAATAGTGGATTATACCCTTTTTATGTAGCATCTTTATACACAAGTAAAGAAATAAACAAATACTCTACTTTAACTGCTGGTTTGGATTTTTTTGCATCAAAATTTTTAAAAAATCATATAAAGTATATCAATTCAACAGAAAATAAGAATTACAATGAAAATAAATATCAAAGAGGTGGTATTTTTGTTGGTCACGAATTAACTCAAAATAATTTTGCCTTTATATCTCAAATTGGTTACACATACTACTCAGAATACAATTACGTTAGTAAAATTTACGAACGCTTTGGTTTTAAGTATAAATTAGCAGATCATATTTTTTCTGAAGTAAGTATGAAAGTAAATTTATTTAGAGCAGAAGCTTTAGAAGTGGGAATTGGATATTCCTTTTAATTATTATAATATAACAAATGAAAAAATTACTCTATATAATTTCATTTTTAGTGCTATCGTGCAATAGCGAAAACAGTAGCGATTGTTTACAAACAGCAGGAACTATTACACAACAAGAAATTGAAGTTACAACTTTTGATAAAATTTTAGTACACAAACAAATTGAACTTTTTATTGAAGAAGGTCCAACTCAAAAAGTAATTATAGAATCTGGTAAAAACCTTTTAAATGATATAACTGCAGAAGTAATTGATGGTGAATTAATTTTAACAAATTACAATTCGTGTAACTTATTTAGAGATTATGGCATTACTAAAGTGTACGTAACTTCGCCAAATATAAACACCATTAGAAACGCATCTGAACTAAATGTAAATTCTATTGGCACATTAACATATCCATCTCTTTATTTAAGATCTTCAGGTGAAAAAAGCACTTATTTAGCTGTTGGAGATTGGCATTTAACTATTGAAAATACAAGTGTTAAAGTTTGGAGTAATGGCATTGCAACTTTTTATATTAATGGAACTACTACTAATTTAGATCTCAGCTTTTCTGATGGAGATACACGGTTTGAAGGAAAAGAGTTTATTGCCAACAATATAAACGTTCGTCAAGTAAGCAGTAATGATATGTTAATTTATCCAACTGAAAGTTTAACAGGTACTATACATTCCATTGGCAATGTAATTTCATACAATACTCCACCAGTTGTAACTGTAGACGTGCAAAACAGAGGCGAATTAGTGTTTAAGTAGTAAGTTCTCTAAATAAACTTTCTAAATTTTTGTTTTTTGTGGTTAAATTCAAGGTTTTTAAACCATTATCGTGGGCAAAATCAAAAACTACCGGACGCATATCTTTAGTTGTTGAAAAGGTCAACTCCCAAATTGTATCATAAATATTAGCTGCAGATTTTAAATGAGGTATTTGATCAATAAATTGTTTTTCAATTTTTAAATCGAACTCTACTTCTATAATTTGATCTTGATTTCCTTTTAATTCGGCTAATTTTTTATCAGCAACAATTACCCCCTTATTTATTAAAATAACACGGTCACAAACTGCTTCTACTTCCTGCATAATATGTGTAGAAAACAATACCGTTTTATCTTTCCCAACCTCTTTAATTAAATTTCTAATTTCAACCAATTGATTTGGATCTAGCCCGGTTGTTGGCTCATCTAAAATTAAAACTTCAGGATTGTGTAATAGCGCTGCTGCTAAACCAACACGTTGCCTATATCCTTTAGAAAGTTGCCCTATTTTTTTATGAGCTTCTGGTGTTAAACCAACTTTTTCTATACATTTTGCAACTTCTGTTTTAGGCGTTTTATAAATACTTGCATTAAATTGTAAATATTCTTTCACATACATATCTAAATACAACGGATTGTGTTCTGGCAAATAACCAATGCTTTTTTGCGCCTCTATTTTTTGCGTTTTCAAAGAAAAATTATTTACAAAAACATCTCCTTTTGATGGCGAAATGTAACCTGTAAGAATTTTCATTAATGTAGATTTCCCTGCTCCATTAGGACCTAAAAAACCAACAATTTCTCCTTTATCAATTTTTACACTAACAGTATCCAATGCTTTTTGAGCATTGTATAATTTAGAAACAGCATTTACTTCAATAGACATTTAAAAACAATTTTAACAAAAGTACATTTTAATTGTAATTTAACTAATACTTATAACGTTGTATGCGTAAATTATTTTTAAGACATTTGCTAAAATTAAAAAAATGGGCTGTTTTAGAGTTTTACTTTGTATAATTTTCCCTCCATTAGCAGTAGTTGATAAGGGTTGTGGTTCTATACTAATTGTTTTTATTTTAACATGTTTAGGATGGATTCCCGGAGTAATAGCAGCATTAATAATAAATAATAACCCTAAAAGGTAATGCAAAAAAAAATTGAATTAATAGATTTAGGCGAGAAAGACTATAAAGACACTTGGGATTATCAAGAAAAATTATTTCAGAGTATTGTTGATTTAAAAGTTGAAAACAAAAAAAACAACACTCAATTAAGTACTCCTAACTATTTTATTTTTGTTGAACATCCACATGTATACACATTAGGAAAAAGCGGAGATCTTAGTAATTTATTATTAAATGAAGAGCAACTAGCACAAAAAGGTGCTACTTTTTATAAAATTAATCGTGGTGGAGATATTACGTATCACGGACCAGGACAAATTGTTGGATATCCTATTTTAGACTTAGATAATTTTTTTACTGATATTCATAAATATTTACGCTTTTTAGAAGAAGTAATTATTAAAACTTTAGAAGAATATGGTATAAAATCTGAAAGAAGCGAAGGAGAAACCGGTGTTTGGTTAGATGTTGGAACACCTTTTGCACGTAAAATTTGTGCATTAGGAGTAAGAACAAGTCGCTGGGTTACTATGCACGGTTTTGCACTAAATGTAAATGCCAACTTAGGGTATTTTGATAATATTATTCCGTGCGGAATAAAAGGAAAAGCAGTGACATCTTTAGAAGCTGAGTTAAATAAAAAAGTGCCTTTAAACGAGGTGAAAGAAAAAATTACAAAACATTTTTCCGAACTATTTGAAGCTTCGTTTATTTAAGCTGTAATGCAAAATAAAAAAACTCAAACACACTAAAAATTAGTGTGTTTGAGTTTTTTTTATTCCTAATTAAATAGTGTGAGATTTAGAAACCACACTTTAACTCCAGCCATCATTTACCAAATCATCAAATTTTCAATTGATAATTGATAATTGAAGTTAATCTTCTTCGTTATAAAAAACTTTGTAATACTTCATTTTACGATCTTCATCATACCCTTGTTCTAAATATTCAGCTGAAGCATCTGGCGCATCAATATCTAATTTAATTTGAATATTAGTATCAAGTTTTATTTCTGTTTTTATTTTAGATTTTTGTTTTTTTAATACAATATCAGATACCGCAAACTGATTTCTAACTAACACTTCATTTTCAGTTTCAAATAACTTTTTATAATCATCAAAACGTGCTTTTTTTTCTTCATCTTCTTCAAAAATAAAATCTTTAAAATCGTGAATATTTACTTGATCATTTTCCTTAAAAAAGTCGACTGTTTTGGCTAAAAATTTACTTTTTTCGTGTACTCCAAAATCTTCTTTTATCACTTCTTCCGAAAAATCTTTACACATTTCAATGTAATTTTGAGTATGCTGATTGGTATCATCGGCATATTTTACACTTAAAAAGTTTTTTATCCAATATTGCGAATCGTAATTATTTGTATCTACACTTAACACAACTTTTCCTTCCGCATCTGAAGTATTAATAATTAAACAACCTTTATCTAGTTTTCTAGTGCTAATTCCTTTTTGAACTACTACATCTAAAATATCTTTTTCCATAAATGTTTGGAAAAAATCTACTTTATTTTCAATTTTAAAAATACCTAAAGCCTGTGTTATAACTTCATTGTATTCAATATCTTCAAATAAGGCAACAATTACATCGCCGGTTTTAATTTGAGCAGAATTAGATTGTTCAAACAAATGATTTACAATGTGTTTAGAAACATCTACAAACGTTGTTGGATCTGCAAAAACTTGAGCCGAATAGTTATTAATTTCGTTTAACTCAATATTAGAATGATGATTAAAACGGAAGCTTTCTACCACATTTCCAAAAGGTTTTAATAAAAATGGCTTCATTAATTCGTAGCTTTCTTCATCAAAAGTTACAACATCTTCAGAAAAAATATTGGTGGCGCTGTTAAATTTATTTCCAACTTTATGAATAATAAACTTTGAAATGGCAACTCTGGTTCTTTTAATCATCTTTTACATTTTTAAGGATAGCAAATGTAAAATTTTAAAGCTGAAAAAGGAATAATTACAAATCTAATTTTAATTGTTCTGGTAATAATCGGAAAGATTTTCTATGATATTTTGTAACTCCAAATTCTCGAATAGCATTTCTGTGGTCTTTTGTTGGGTATCCTTTATTTTTTTGCCAATGATATTCCGGAAATTCTAATGCTATTTTCTCCATATATTCATCTCTATATGTTTTTGCTAAAACCGATGCTGCTGCAATACTCATAAATTTTGCATCGCCTTTTACAACTGTTGTGTGCGGAATTTCTTTATATGATTTAAATTTATTGCCATCAACAATAATGTGTTCCGGAGCAATTTTCATTTTTTCTATAGCCAAATGCATTGCTAAAATAGACGATTGTAAAATATTTATTTCATCTATTGTTTCTTCAAATACATACGAAACTCCATAAGCAATGGCGTTTTCTTCAATAATTGGCCGAAGCAGATTTCGTTGTTTTTCAGTTAACTGTTTAGAATCGTTTAACAATGGATGCGAAAAATCTTTAGATAAAATTACGGCTGCAGCAACTACTGGTCCGGACAAACAACCTCTTCCGGCTTCATCTGTTCCCGCTTCTATGGTATTTTTTAATAAATATTTTTTAAGTGCCATTTTGTAGCTTTAATCAACAAAAATAAAAGAAAATGCTAAAGTTTTCTTATAAAATTAGAGATTACAATTAACTGTTATTTTTATCGTTCAAATATTTTACCTTTGTCAATTAATCATAAAGAATGAATAAATTACTTTTTGTTTTAGTTTTCAGTTGTTTTTTTTACCAAGTAAACGCCCAATTTACTGGCAGTGATGGCAATAGAAATATGTTTAGTAATGACAGTACCTCTTTTAATAAAGAAGTTCAAATAAAAATTGATGGTGAAACCAAGTATACCGATTATAAAGTTTTCACTATTAAAAACGATACTACCTTTATTGATACTACCCTATCATTAAAAAAGGATTCTAAACTTAATTACATTCGTAAGGATGATTTTGAATTGTTACCGTTTCATAATATGGGACAAACTTATACTAATTTGGGATATTCTTTTGAAAACAGCCCAATTTTTCCTTTGATGGGAATGAATGCAAAACAGTTCAATTACAAAAAAGTTGAAGATATACAATATTACTACGTTCCTACACCAACCTCTGAAATAATGTATAGATCGGGTTTAGAACAAGGTCAGGTTTTAGAGTCTTTTGTAACAATGAACACGTCGAGACAATTTAATATTTCCCTAGCTTATAAAGGTTTACGATCACTAGGTAAATATAGGTATTCTTTAGCCAGTCACGGAAATTTTAGAACCAGTTTTAATTATCATAATAAAAACAAAACATACGATTTAAAAGGTCATTTTTCTTCGTTTGATTTTTATAATAACGAAAATGGCGGTTTAACAGATGATTCTGTAGGATATTTTGAATCTGGTAACTCTAATTATACAGATAGAGGACGACTAGAAGTAAATTTATCAGATGCCAATAATATGTTTGAAGGTAAACGATATTTTATTGAACATACTTTAAAAATTTTTCCGAAAACAGCTAAAACCGAAGAAAAAAATGAAAAACCTAAGAATGATGTAACTAAAATAGCTGATAGTACTGCTTTTGGAAAACCACCAATTTCTGAATTGAACTCAGGAATAAAAAATAAAAAACCAATTAGAGGTGAAATGCCTAAAAAAGGGCAACATCCCGAAAATAAAGATGTTCATGAAGAAATGCCAAATATTGCAATTAAAGATTCTGTTGCTGTAAAACAAGATTCTGCTTTGGCAATTTCAACAAGTTTAAAAGATAATTTTGAACTTAAATTAGGGCATCAATTTATGTACGAAACCAAACACTATAGATTTAATGAAGATAGTGAAAGTAGTATTTTTGGAGATGCTTTTGCTACTCCAATTGCTGATCATACATCTTATCAAAATATGAATAATGAATTGTTTGTTCAGCTAAAATCACCAATAACAGGAATTTTAAGAGGAAAAGCAAGCTACACAAATTACAACTACCACTACAACAGCATTTTATTTTATGACAATGAAACTATTTTAAATAAAATAAAAGGGAATGCAGTGTCTATTGGCGCAGATTGGAAAGTATCTTACGGTAAAATTAAATTAAATGCCGATGCTAAAACTATTTTAACAGGCGACCTAACAGGACATTCTTTAAAAGCAGACGCTAGTTTTGTTTTAGATAGTGTTTTTAGCTTTAAAGGATTTGCTGAAATAAACTCTAAATCTCCAGATTTTAATAAATTACTATATCAAAGTGCTTATAAAGAGTACAATTGGCAAAATAATTTTAAAAATGAAAACCTAAAATCTATAGGCGCTCAAATGATTATAAATAAATGGGGAAACATTAAAGCAACCTTCTCTATTATTGATAATTATACATATTTTGATGAAGATTCAAAACCAACACAAGCAACTGAATCTTTAAACTATTTTAAGGTAAAAGCACAACAATATTTTACGTTTGGAAAATTTACAATGGATAATACAGTTATGTATCAAAACGTTGAAAGTGGCAGTTCATTTTTTAGAGTTCCTGAATTGGTTACTAGAAATACTTTGTATTTTTCCGACTATTTGTTTCCTAAAAAACCATTATACCTTCAAACAGGTGTAACATTTAAATATTTTACATCGTATAAAGCAAATGCTTACAATCCGCTACTAAGTGAATTTGTGATTCAGAATGATACTGAAATAGGAAATTACCCAATGTTAGACTTTTTTGCAAATGCACAAATTAGACGTACAAGGTTGTTTTTTAAAGTTGAAAATTTTAGCGCAAGCTTTACTGGTAGAAATTATTATTCAGCACCAAATTACCCTTATAGGGATTTAACTGTTAGATTTGGAGTTGTATGGAATTTCTTTATTTAATCTTATCTAAAAATCCTTTCCAATGGAAAGGATTTTTTTTTATAAAAAAATATATTATTCTTTAACTAACTGCTTAATTTTTAATCCAAGTGCAGCAAACGTTAAGGTCATAATTGGACTTAACCAGTTAAATATTGCGTATATAAAATATTCATGAACACCAACTCCTAAAACTCCAGATTGGTAAGCCCCACAAGTATTCCAAGGAATTAAAACAGAAGTTACAGTTCCAGAATCTTCTAGAGTTCTACTTAAATTTTCTGGAGCAAGATCTTTATCATGAAAAGCTTTTTTAAACATTTTTCCAGGAATAACAATTGCCAAATATTGATCTGATGCAATAGCATTTAATCCTATACAGCTTATTACAGTGCTTGCAAATAAACCAAATATAGATGTTGCTATTTTTAACAATGCATTTGTAATTCTTGCTAAAGCACCAATTGCATCCATAATTCCTCCAAAAAACATGGCGCAAATAATTAAGTAAATGGTCCACAACATCCCTTTCATTCCACCAGCACTAAACAATTCATTTAATTTCTCATTATCCGTAGCAATATGTGTATCGGTAAAAATGGAATTAATTACCGTTCTATAACTATTTGTACCAGGTAACATATCTAAAATATCACCTTGAAATATAATAGCAAAAATACCAGCTAAAATTACACCAATACCTAAGGCAATTAACGGTTTAGTTTTTAATAAAATTAATACAATAACTATTAAAGGAACTATAAATAAATAAATTGAAATATGAAAAGTTTCATTAATAGTGTGTAATAATCCACTAACATCAGCACTTCCTGTTGTTTCAATATTTAAACTTATAATGGTAAAAACAATAATTGTTATTACAACTGTTGGAACCGTTGTTAGTGTCATATATCTAATATGTGTAAAAATATCGGTTCCTGCCATTGCTGGCGCTAAATTTGTAGTATCACTAAGCGGAGACATTTTATCACCAAAATAAGCTCCTGAAATAACCGCTCCGGCAATCATACCTGTTGGAATTCCTAAAGCAGTTCCAATTCCAACTAATGCAATACCAACGGTAGCAGAAGTAGTCCAAGAACTACCCGTTGCAACAGAAATAATTGCTGCAATTACTACTGAAGCCGGTAAAAATATAGAAGGACTTAGTACTTGTAATCCGTAATATACCATTGCCGGAATTATACCACTTATTAACCAAGTTCCTGCGAGAGCACCTACTAAAAATAAAATCATTATTGGCACAAAAACACTTTTCAGGTTTTCCCAAACTTCTAACAACATTGTTTTAATATTCACCTTATTAAAAAACCCAACAAATGATGCAACAACGCCACCCATTAATAAAATAAACTGGTTAGAATATTCTCCTAACCACTCACCTCCTGCATAAAAAATATTGTATGCCAAAAGCATCATTAAAATAACAACTGGAATTAAAGCTTCTAAAATATTCAGCTCCTTATTTTGAATTATTTTTTGATCTTCAATTTTAATTTCTGATAGATTTTTATTGTCTTGCATTCTGTAATTTTTGGATTTGTAATGATACGTAAAAATGCAAGTTTGTGCAAATAGAAAAACCTCACTAATTTAAATGAGTGAGGTTTTTAAAAAAATCAATAAAATAAAACACATTTCTTCTATAAAACACCAACTTTTGTCATGCAAAGTCTCATTGCTCTATATGTTCTTTCAATATCGTTATCTAAACCAATGGAAAACCTAATTATACCATTAGATAAACCCATTTTTTGTTGTTCCTCCACAGGAATTTCAGATGAAGTACTGGTTCCAGGAGCGCTAAACAATGTTTTATAAAAACCTAAACTTACTGCTAGGTAGCCTAAATTTTCGTGCTGCATTAACTCCATCAATTCATTTGCTTTTTCTAAATTCCCAATATCAACAGTCATCATACCACCAAAACCATATTCTTCATTGTACATGGTTTTAAACAACTCGTGATCTTTATGGCTTTTTAAACCTGGATACACAACTTTTAATCCGTCTTGCTCAAATTTTTCTGCTAAATACAATGCATTTTCGCTGTGTTTCTTCATTCGAATATGCAATGTTCTTAAGTTTTTTAAAATACTAGAAGCTCTTAAACTATCCATAACTGGCCCTAATAACATAGCCGCTCCATCGTTTACACTTCTTAAATTATCTATAAATTGTTGCGTACCACAAACTACTCCACCTACGGTATCATTAGTACCGTTAATAAACTTGGTTAAACTATGAATAGTAACATGTGCACCTAATTTTTGAGGAGAAATTAATAGTGGTGAAAAGGTGTTATCTACAACTAATAAAATATTGTGTTTTTTGGCAATTTTTGACAACTCAGGTAAATTGGCAATTTCTAACAATGGATTACTAATTGCCTCACAATAAATAATTTTTGTTGATGGTGTAATTGCAGCCTCTACTTTTTCTAAAGATGTAATATCAACAAACGAGGTTGAAATATTTAATTTTGGAGCAAAGTTTTTTAAAAACGCATAACTTCCTCCGTAAATTGTTCTTCCAGAAACAATATGATCTCCTGCTCCACAAATTTGTAAAATGGTTGAAGTAATTGCTCCCATTCCCGATGCTGCAACATTTGCTGTTTCTGTAAATTCCATTGCAGCCAATGCTTTACTTAGGTATAAATTACTTGGGCTTGTATGGCGAGAATATAAATAACAACCTTCTGCATGACCTTCAAATGTATCTAACATTGTTTTGGCATGTAAAAATGTATAGGTTGCAGAATCTGATAT
>NZ_JBFHHX010000094.1:0-13498 GCF_041596795.1 Lutibacter sp. | reverse complement strand
TAAAATAGAACCGGCAGATGCTGCACGTGCGTTATTTCTACTATCAATTACTAAAACTGCTCCTTCTGGACATTCTTCAACAGCAACACGTTGTGGATGCTTTGGATCACGAAAAGCCGAGATAGGGTTTAAATCTTCTCTGGCAGGAATATACCTTAATGTATAAGCTTCCCCAACCATAGTTGGTTTTCCTAATTTTAAAGGTTTTACATTTTGTATAAATTGATTTTTTAACCCGCGTTTAAATAAACAAGTTGCAATGGTGGCAGTACTAACTTTTGTAAGTTTTACTCTTGTTGTAGATGATAATGTGCTCATTGTATGTAAATTTTAGTAGAATCGTATTGTTAACTAAACAAATATACATATATTTGGTAAACCAAATTGGTAAACCAATATATTTTATTAAGATGAATTCAAATAAGTTTTATTTTTTAGCCCTAGTAATTATTTTTTCAATAACAATTTCTTGTCAAAAACAAGTTGTATCTGGAATATTAGTTCGTAATATAGATGAGTTTAATAGTGCAGTTGCCAACGCAAAAGCAGGAGATGAAATTGTTTTAGCAAATGGAGTTTGGAAAGATGTTGAACTAGTTTTAAAAGGAGAAGGAACCAAAGAAAGTCCAATAAAGTTAAAAGCCGAAACCGAAGGTGAAGTTTTTATTGAAGGAGTTTCAAATTTAAAAATAGGTGGTAAGTTTTTAGAGGTTAGTGGCTTGTATTTTAGAAACGGTCATACGCCATCGGGTACGGTAATTGAATTTTTAATAGATAAGGAAACTTTTGCAAATAATTGTAAAGTAACCAATTGTGTAATTGAAGATTTTACACAGCCAAATAGAGAAGATACAGATCATTGGGTAGAATTTTGGGGTAGAAATAATGAGTTAAGTAATTGTTATCTTGCCGGGAAGTCTAATTTTGGTCCTACAATTAGAGTTTTCTTAAAAGGAAATGAGCATATAAAAAACAATCATAAAATTATTAATAACCATTTTGGACCTCGTCCAAGAAAAGGAGGTCCTCACGGAGAAACATTACAAATTGGAGATAGTGGAACTTCTATGACTCCATCTAATACTATTGTTGCAAATAACTTTTTTGATCGTTGTAATGGTGAAGTTGAAATTATTTCAAGTAAATCTAACAACAACGAGTTTAGAAATAATATTTTCTTTGAATGTGAAGGTTCTTTAGTAGTTCGTCATGGAAATTATGCAACTATTGATGGTAATATTTTTATTGGAAATGATAATTCAAAATTTATTGGAGGAATACGTGTTGTAAATACAGGACATTGGATAACCAACAATTATTTTTATAAAATTAATGGATCGGAGTTTAGAAGTGCTTTAGCAGTAATGAACGGAATTCCAAAATCACCATTAAATAGATATAACCAAGTAACGGATGTTGTGGTTGCTTACAATTCGTTTATAGATTGTAAATCTCCATTAAATTTTAGTGTAGGTTCAAATGTTGATAAAAGCGATGTGTTACCTGCTTCAGAAATTCGTTCGGAAAGACCAGAACGTACAATTTTAGCTAATAATTTAATTTATAACCAAACTAACGGAGAATATCCAATTGTTAATTATGATAAAGTTGATGGAGTATTGTTTAAAAACAATATTTTAAATAGTGAGAATAAAAGTGAAGTTAAAAGCGATGGTTTAATTACAAAGAAATTTGAGGTAAATAAATTATCTGATTGGTTATATGCTCCAACTCAAAATGATAGCGAAATATATGCTGGTTTTGATTTTGAAACTATTACAAAAGATTTATTTGGAAATGATAGAACAACAAATAATAGTATTGGTGCTATTTGTTTACCGGTAAATGAAAGCAAAATAAATATTGATAAAAAAGCATATGGTCCAACTTGGTTTAATGCTGAAAAACAACCAGATGCCAAAACTATTGTTGAAGTATCTACTGTTAAAGATTTAATTGAAGGATTGAAAAACGCAAAATCTGGAGATATTTTAACATTAAAAGCTGGAGTTTATGATGTAAATCAAGCTTTAGTAATTGATAAAAAAATAACCATTAAATCGGCTGATGCAAATTCAAAAGCAACACTTAATTTTGGTACAAACACTCAAGGGGCAGCATTTCAAATGCATCCAAAAGGTAATTTAATTTTAGAAAGTGTTTTAGTTAATGGAACTCCTACACAAGATGCCGTTGCAACACTTGATAAAAACATGTCTATTGCGTTTAATCTAGTGTTAAATAATACCGAAATAAATAACTTTAAAAGTGTTTTAAAAGTATCAAAAGGTTCTTTTGCAGACACAATTTCTGTTGTAAATTCTACCATTAAAAATTGTATTAGCGGAATTCAATTGGCAGAGGAAATAGATGATAAAGGAGATTATAATGCCGAGTTTGTATATATTAAAAACTCTAAGTTTGAAGCTGTTCAAAAAGATGTTTTAAATTACCATAGAGGTGGTTATGATGAATCTACAATTGGTGGAAATTTAGAAGTAACTGCTAGTGAATTTATAAATTGTGGAAAAGCTGATAAAACTGGTATTTTATTAAAAAACAGAGGAATTGTAAATGTTACAATTGCTGATAACAAGTTTACAAACAATCCTGTAAAATTAATTGCAATTTTATGGGGAGAAAAAGGTCAAAAACCAGGAGAGAATATTATTACTAATTCTGGAAAATTTGAAATTCAACAAAACTTGAAAATGAAATTAATGTATTAAGTAATTTTTATTTAATTATTAGTTGAAAGCTTTGTGAGATGTTTTATAAATTAAGGTAGTAGTAAATTTAGATGAGATTAAATTATTCGATTTTATTTCTTTTGTTGTTTGTTTTTTTTAATGGGTTTTCACAAGAAATTCCTGCAAATTCAATTATAGCAAATAGTAAATTATCTCACTATTTAAATAATCAGGCAATTGCTAATTTCAAAAATAAAAAGAATATTTCTCAAGAAGAGTTAGCTTTTTATTTAAGGGAGAAATATGCAGAACGTTATTTTTTTAATTGGAAAAATTTCGAGTCCAGATTTAAAGATTACCAATCTATTTATCCTGCTTCTAAAAATGAGCATAGTGAGCGAGCTGCTGATCATATGGCTAAATTTTCGGCAATTACTAAATGGAAATTACCTTTTAATTATTTAAATGGAGAGCCAGTTAATGCGTATGCGGTGCGTCATTTGGCGCGTCAACATAAAATGGTAGATGTTGCGTTTGAATATCATTATTCAAACAAAAATCAAACGTATTTAAATTATTTCAAAAATCAATTAAAGTCGTTAAATACAGCTTTAAATAGTAACCAATTCGAACAAATGAAAGATGGTAACGGCACGTATGAAGCTTTTCGTGCTGGTTATCGTGTATTAAATTGGCTGCAAATACATTCATTTTTTTTAGGCGAAACTAATTATTCGGATGCCGATCAGTTAACTACCATTGCAACCTTATTACAACATGGAGCGAGTTTATACCAAAACAATCAAGAATTTGTTCCAGGAAATCATCAAACAAGAGGAATGTCTGCTTTGGCAATGCTTTCTATTGTTTTAAGAGATTTTAAAGGAACAGATGTTTGGTACAAACATTCAATGAAATTGTTAGAAGAGCATTTAGCTAAAGAAATTAATGATGATGGTTTTCAATTTGAGCGTTCAGTACATTATCATATGAGTGATATTGATAACTATTATTATGTGTATCAATTAGCTAAAATTAGCAACTTGGAAGTAAATGAATTTTGGGAGCAAAAATTAAAATCATTGTTTACTACCTTGGTTAAAATTGCGTATCCAGATGGTTCAGCACCTGTTTTACAAGATGATACAGATGATCCTTGGGCTGAAAAAAATAATATTTCTGGAGCTATTACATTAGGATATTTATTGTTTGGAGATGCTGAAATGGGTTATTTAGCTGAAAATTCAGTGGATGCTAAAACCTATTGGTATTTAAACAATGCACAATTGGAAATGTTAACCAATATTCAAAAACAACAGCCACAAATTAAATCAACCTCATTCCCAACAACTGGTTATTATATTTTTAGAGAAGGTTGGAATGCAAATGATAAAATGATGACTATTTCTGCGGGTTTAGATAAAGATAAACCTGATCATCAACATGGTGATATGTTAGGTGTGCAAGCTATGGCTTATGGAAAAGTTGTTTTACCAAATTATCAAGTGCGTTATTCATTGCCAGATTATGAATTTTTTAAAAATTCTATGGTTAAAAATGTTGCCTTAGTTGATGATGAATTACAAGGTAAAAAGTACAAAGGTAACCAAGGTGGAAGTGGTTTTGGAAAATTTGGAGAATTGCCAAAACCAACGGTATTAAATTGGAAAGTAGGTAGTGATATTGAGTATTTTATTGGTTCGCATAATGGCTTTGAAAAAAGTGGAATTAAATATGTGCGCCAAGTTATAAATGTAAATAACGATTTTTGGATTGTAAAAGATAATTTTAAATCTGATAAAGAGCATACGTACAAACAAGTTTGGCAAGGACATTATTCTTTAGAAAATTCCCCAAATTTAATTCGTTCAACTTTTGATGATGCTGCTGGATTAGATATTTTTCAATTGAATTCTGTTGATGGAGTTGAAAATTCAGGAACAAGAGGGAAGCAATGGTCTGTTATTTCTAAAAAACAAGAAGGAGATTTTAGTTTTGCCACTATTATTTTTCCTTATAAAGGTTTTGATAATAGAATTAATGAGCTGGCTAAGTTACCTAATTTTAAAGGCTGGAATTTGTACAATTCCAACTGGAAAGTTATTGGAGAAAATACAACGTTGCTTTCTAAGGGAGATGAAGTTATTATTTTAGCAGGTTCAGAAATTCAATTTAAAAATATAAAAATTTCAAGTTCTACTCCATTAGATCTAATTATTAAAATTAAAAGTACTACATTAGATGTTCAATCTGCCAATATTAATAATTGTGAAATATCAATTGAAGGAGCAAGTAGTATTTTGGTAAATTCAATAAAATCAAAAAATCAATTTACAGTTGGTATTACCGATGAAATTGAGATTGCTTTTTAACCAACACAGATTTATTTAGCATACTTAAATGTTAAAAATCTACAGAAATTTTTGTAGACTAAACAATTATCTTTATATTTGGTAAACCAAATTGGTAAACCAATTATAACTTCATGAAATTTATCAAAAAATTATCTGTATTATTAGTCTTATTATTAGTAGTGTTTGTATCGTGTAAAGCTCAGACTAAATCAATTTCCAAAAACGATAACACACAAAAACATCCCAATTTAATTTTAACTCAAAAAGGTGTTGAAAGTATACGAGCGGAATTAGGAAATGTTCCTATTTTTGATGCTTCTTTAGCTAAAGTGAAAGCAGAAGTAGACGCTGAAATTTTAAATGGTATTGAAGTGCCTATACCAAAAGATTTTTCCGGTGGATATACGCATGAACGTCATAAAAAGAATTTTTTAATTGCTCAAAAAGCAGGTGTTTTATATCAAATATTAAATGATGAAAAGTATGCAGCTTATGTAAAAGAAATGCTGTTTGCTTATGAAAAAATATATCCAACATTGCCTGTTCATCCTCAAACACGTTCGTATGCCCGAGGAAAACTTTTTTGGCAATGTTTAAACGATTCTAACTGGTTAGTATATGTAAGCCAGGCCTATGATTGTGTATATAATTATTTATCGCCAAAAGAAAGAAAACAATTAGAAAAGAATTTATTTATACCGTTTGCTAATTTTATTTCAGAAGGCAATCCTCAATTTTTTAACAGAGTACATAACCATAGTACTTGGGGAAATGTTGCGGTTGGAATGATTGCTTTGGTTATGGATAATGATGAGTTGTTAGATAGAGCGTTAAATGGATTAAAAACAGATAATATTGATCCGAATGCGAAAGATAATGATGGTGGTTTTATTAAAAAAGCTGGACAAAAAGTTGGATTTTTAGCCAATTTAGATGAACCTTTTTCACCAGATGGATATTATACTGAAGGTCCTTATTATCAGCGTTACGCAATGTATCCTTTTTTAGTTTTTGCTGAGGCTTTGCATAACGTTAAGCCAGAAATGAAAATTTTTGAATATAAAGACGGCGTTTTGTTAAAAGCTATAAATACATTATTAAATTTAACAGATGCTGATGGAGAGTTTTTCCCTTTAAATGATGGGCAAAAAGGAATGTCGTATTATTCACGTGAATTGGTTTCTTCTGTTGATATTGGTTATCATTATGGTGGAAATCAGCCTGAATTATTAGCAATTGCAAAAGATCAAGGCGATGTTTTATTAGATGATACAGGATTATCAGTAGCTATTGGTATTCGTGATGGTTTAGCAAAACCTTTTGTAAAAAAATCACTACAATTAAGAGATGGTGCAGATGGAACTCAAGGAGGTGTTGGAATTTTAAGAGTAAATGGTGCAAAAGATGAATTTACATTAGTTTCAAAATATTCTGCTCAAGGTTTAAGTCATGGGCATTATGATAAATTGTCTTTTTCATATTATGAAGGTGGTAATGAAGTGTTGCAAGACTATGGTTTAGCGCGTTATGTAAATATTCAACAAAAAGGAGGTGGAAATTATTTACGAGAAAATACCACTTGGGCTAAACAATCAATTGCACATAATACAGTAGTGCAAAATGAAACATCTCATTTTGATGGAGATTTTGAAACTGGAAGTTTAAATCATTCTGTTAATTATTTGTTTGATGCTTCAAATTTAGATGCGCAGGTTGTAAGTGCTAAGGAATCTAATGCGTATCCTGGTACAGAAATGCATAGAACACAATTTTTATTGAAAGATAAAGACTTTGAAAATCCGTTATTATTAGATATTGTAAATGTTACGTCATCAAACGTAAATCAGTACGATTTGCCTTTTTACTATTTCGGACAAATTATTTCATCTAATTTTAAATACAATACTCCAAAAGTTTTATCTCCATTAGGAAGTAAAAATGGATATCAACATTTATGGAATGAAGGTGTAGGAAATTCAACAAGTGGTAATGCAAAATTATCTTGGTTAAGTAATGAGCGATTTTATACATTAACTACGGTGGTAAATGATAAAGACGATTTAATTTTTGCTAGAATTGGCGCTAATGATCCTGATTTTAATTTACGCCCAGAACCTGCATTTATAGTAAGAAAGAAAGATATTGGAAACACTCAATTTGTATCAGTTTTAGAATCTCACGGAAATTATAGTCCTGTAACTGAGAATGCTATTAATGCATTTAGTACTATAAAAAAATTAGAGGTTGTTTTTTCTGACGAAAATTATATTGCAATTTCAGTTGAAACTATTGATGGAAATTTAAAGTTAATTGTTGTATCTTTAAAAGATTCGGCGAAAGATAAAAAACATAGTATAATAATAAAGGATAAGGCAGTTGAATGGACTGGCGCTTATCATTTTAATAATTTAAAATAAATAACATATAATTATGAAACGATTTAGTGAAAAATACGTCATCGCAAAAGACATGGAATGGGAAAATCTTGGTGGAGGAGTATCAAGAAAGTTTTTAGGTTACGATAACCAAATAATGATGGTAAGCGTGAAATTTGATAAAGGAGCATTAGGTGCACCACATCAACATTTTCATACACAAGCTACTTATTGTGTTTCGGGTAAATTTGAATTTGAAATTGATGGAGTAAAGCAAATTATTGAAGCTGGAGACGGAGTGTATATTGAACCTAATTTATTACATAGTGCGGTTTGCTTAGAAGCAGGACAACTAATAGATACATTTAGTCCTGTAAGAGAAGATTTCTTAAGTGGTGTTGGACCATCTTATTTTGGAGATAAAAAGTAAAAAAAGAAAAATCTACTAGTCCAAAAAGAGAGGATTTCTTGAGGCCAAAACAATAGGTTTCTAGTCACTTTAAAAAAGTTCCTAAAGAATAATTTTATTCTTTAGGAACTTTTTTTTGTCAGAATATCAGTATTTTAATTGTATTTCGTAGTTTTTCGTTGATTGTTAAGAAATAATTTAGGCAATATTTTTTTTTAACATTTATTTAATATATATTTGGTTATCCAAACTGGTTAACCACTTTGGGCAACCAAAATAAGTATAATTATAATAATTAAAACCCAATTACTAAATGAAATATGAATACCTCTAAATTAAAAATGATAGGTATACCTATATTTTCTAACTAAAAGAACTTCTATTAAAGGAGAAGTAAAATTAAATAAGAAGTAAAATTCTACTATTGTAAAAACATTAATATGTAAACATATTAATTTAATTTAAACTAAACTTAAACATAAAAATTTAATTATGAATTTAAAAATCAAGCTAACGCTTCTAGTATTATTGATGTTCAATATTACTTTAATGGCTCAGAGCAGTTTTTCTATTGCAGGTACAGTTTTGTCCCAAACAGATGATTCACCAATTCCTGGTGCTAGTATTATAGTTAAAGGAACAACTAAAGGTACTTCTACAGATTTTGACGGAAAATTTTCGTTAAGTGTTAAGTCTGGAGATATTCTAGAGGTTTCTTTTATGGGATTTGCTACTAAAGCAGTTCCAATTGTAAATCAAAAACAAATTACAATTGTGTTAACGGAAGCTGCAAATACGCTAGACGAAATAGTTGTAATTGGATATGGTACTCAGAAAAAATCACATTTAACTGGTGCTATTTCAAAAGTAACAAATGATGATCTTGATCAAATCGCTACATCTAGGGTTGATGATGCTTTAATTGGTCAAGTATCTGGTGTTAATATTCAAGCTACAGATGGTGAAGCTGGTGCTGCTCCAACCATTACTATTAGAGGTGTTGGTTCTATGGCAGGTGATTCTACTCCTTTAATTGTTGTTGATGGAGTTATTGTTGATTCAGGATTTTTAGGATCTTTAAACATGAATAATGTTGAATCATTCGAAATTTTAAAAGATGCTGCGTCATCTTCTATTTATGGATCTAAAGGTGCAAATGGTATTATTATGATTACCATGAAATCTGGTGTATCTGGTAAAACTAGAATTAACTATAGTACATTTACAGGTATTAAAACTCCAAGAAAAAGTGATGCTTACGGTTTTACAACTAAAGAATGGGCTGCAAAACAAATGGAAGAAGTTGGAGAATTATCTCTTTACACTATAGCACAATTGCAAATTGGAACAGACCGTTCTTGGCAAGATGTATTTTTTGAGCAAGGTGTAATTACTAGTCACTCTATCTCTGCAAGAGGAGGAAATGATAATACTAAATATACTGCCAGTTTAAATTACTCAAATGATGAAGGTGTTTTATTAGTTGATAATTATAAAAAATACGGAGCAAGATTAAAAGTAGATAGTAAATTAAATGATAAGTTTAGTATTGGTGCTAATTTTAGTCCTTCATACACAAATAGAAGACGTTTTTCTGAAAACATTCATAACGTAGCCAGACATCAGCCTTGGTTACCTATTTACCACACTGAAGAAACATTAAAATTTGTTGATCCAAATGGAGCTTATGCAAGTCTTCAGCCTGGAGATTACGCAAGACAAGATCATTTTGTTTATTTTGATTTAGATGGTGATGGTCAAATTAATGACAAACTAACTAATATTGGTAACAGTAATAATGCAAATCCATATGCTAGAATTGTAGAGCGTAACAGATCTGATAAAAAGTTTCAGTTATATGGAAGTTTTTATGGTCAGTATAATGTAACAGAAGATTTATCTTTTAAAACAACATTAGCTGGGTCTTATGATGATATTAAGAGAATTGATTATATGGGAACACTTGCCAGAGAAAGCGTTACAGATGCTTACATGCAAGAAATTTCTCAAAAAGAAAATTATGTAATTTTTGATAACTTCTTTAACTATAATAAATCAATTGGTAATCATGATATTGGTGCTGTAGCTGGTGTTTCAGTAGAAAGTAGAAATTACTTCTATTCAAGTATGACAGGAACAGGATATACAAATGATGTTGTTCAACAAATTACAAACGCAACATCTATTTCAGAGTTTGATGGTTTTGAATGGCAAAAAAGAGGAATATCTTACGTGTCAAGGGTAAATTATGCTTATAATAGTAAGTATTTGGCATCTATAAGTATGAGACGTGATGGTAGTTCTATTTTTGGTTCAGATTTTAAATATGGTAATTTCCCAGCTGCATCTATTGGTTGGAATATATCAAAAGAAGATTTTTTAGCTGACAGTGATTTTGTTAATAATCTTAAATTTAGAGCAAGTTATGGTGTTACAGGTAACGACCGTTTAAATACAGGTTCTGTAGATCCTGATGCACAAGGAAGTACTGCTACTTTAAGTACAGGAAATATATTAGTAGATTATTATCCACATTTAGCTTTATTAGGAGCTGCTAACTCTAGTTATGTGGTTGATGGAAGTGTAACTGCAGGTTTCTCACCAGTAAACATTGCAAACCCTGAATTAAAATGGGAGCGTTTAATAGAAATTAACCCAGGAATTGATTTTGGATTTTTAAATAATAGAATTTCTGGTTCTGTAGATTGGTACCAAAGAACAAGTGACCAATTATTGCTAAACAATCCAATTTCTTCTACTACTGGTTTTACAGGGGCTTTAGTTAATTTAGGTGAAGTTAAAAACCAAGGATGGGAACTTGAATTAAGAACAAAAAATATTTCTTCAGAGAAATTTAATTGGAGTTCAACTCTTATAGCAACTACAAATGAAAACACATTAGTTGATTTTGCTGATTCTAATGGTCAAATTACAAGTTTAGATCCAAGTAGACCAGCTGAGTGGATTAACTTAGAAGGACAACCAATATCATTATTTTACGGATATGTTGTTGATAAAGAAATTCCAATTGAATTTTTGGATAGACCATACAGACACGTTGGTGCTCAATCTGGTTTAGTATATGTGAAAGATTTAAACGGTGATGGTGTATTAGATGATGAAGATAAAACAGTTTTAGGAAATCCTTACCCAGAGTTAATTTGGAGTTTTACAAACGAATTTACTTTTGGTGATATTGACTTCTCTTTTATGTTCCAAGGATCTCACGGTGCAGAAGTAAGAAATATTGCAGATCACTACATGTTTAGTAATAATAACAATAGAACACTTGTTGCTAATTCAGCTGGTGAAGTAGCACCTGATCAAAATTTTATGGTAGATAAATATTTTACAAATAGTATTATTCAAGATGCATCTTATATTGCTTTAAGAAATGTAAATATTGGATATAATTTACCAAAAGATGTTTTAGAGAAATTTGGATTCTCTGGATTAAAAATTTATGCAACTGGCCAAAATTTAATTTATAAAACAGCTGCTAATTATACTGGATGGAACCCAGAGGCTACTGACAAAACAAGTCCTACACAGTATGGATACCAAAGAGGTGGATCACCAATTTATAGTACAATATCTCTTGGTTTAAATTTAGATTTTTAATAATTTTTATAACAAAAAAATAAATAATATTATGAAATATTTAAAATATATCGCTATAATCTTAATAGGAAATGTTATCATTTCTTGTAGCGACTTTTTAGAGCCAGAACCAAGTTCAAGTATTACTACAGATAATTATTATACAACGGCTGCAGAATTAGAAACTGGTTTAATGGGTGTTTATGCTGCTATTCAAGGTATTAATAGTAGTGATAAAGATGAGAATCATGGAGTTCAATGGGAATTTTATGTAACTGAAATGCGTACTGATAATACAAGTACAAAAAGCCCTGATTCTGAAGATGCTTCAGATGCAGGTCAGTTAGAAAGTATGGATGTACTTCCAACAAACAATTTTGTTGGAAACTACTACACTAGTTATTTTCAAGTAATCTATAGAGCTAATGTTATATTAGAAAATATAGGTGTTGTGGAAGATGCAGATAGAGCATTGGAAATTGAAGCTGAAGCTAAATTTTTAAGAGCATTTGCTTATTTTAACTTAGTACGTTTATTTGGTGATTTACCATTAGTAGACCGTGTAATTTCACCAGCTGAAACTGATATTCAATTCACTAGAGTAGAAACAAGTTTAATTTACGATTTAATTGTAAGTGATTTAAAAACTGCTGTTTCTGGGTTAGGAGATTCATATAAAACAAGAGCTTCTGTAAATGCAGCTAAAGGATTATTAGCAAAAGTTTATTTATCTTTAGAAACACCAGATTATGTAAATGCACAGCTTTTATGTGAGGAAATTATAAATACAAATAAATACTCTTTACAAAGTAACTACTACAACGTATTTTATTCTGAATTAAATTCTGAAATTATTTTCGCTATTGGATATAACAGTAGTGTGCAAGATAATAGTCAAATTTTCTCAGCAGAATGGATGAATGCAGTTGGGCATACTAGTGGGGTTAATTATGCTACAACAGATGTTGTTGCTGCAATAGATACTTATGGTGGAACTAGAATTGAGAATACGTATAGAAAAGATCCATTAACTGTTCTTTCAGGTGGTACAATTAGATATCAAGTTGCTAAATATTTTCCTGATGGAGCTTCAGGAGGAAGTGACGGACAAACTTTTACAGGTTTACCACAACTTGCCGGTAACGATTGGATTGTATTACGTTACTCAGATATATTGTTAATGCGTGCAGAAGCTATTTTAGCCGGAGCTACAGAAACTACAAGTAGTAGTGCAATAGATTCTTATATGGAAGTTAGAAAAAGAGCTGGTTTTACTGCAGCAACAGATCGTCCATCAAAACTTACTAAAGAGGCATTATTGATTGAAAGACGTGTAGAATTTGCATTTGAAAATCAGAGATTGTTCGATTTAATTCGTTTTGGTGCTGCTCAGGCTACCCTTTCAGCATTTGCAACTGCAAATAATTTTACATTTACTGCTACGGATTTATTGTTACCAATACCACAAAATGAGATAAACTTAAGTAATGGTTTAATGGAACAAAACCCAGGCTATAATTAAAATATAAATTAATTAAATATATAAAGACATGAAGAAAAATATTAATTTAAAAAAATACGTATCTGGAATATGTATGGGTGCTTTAGCACTTGTATTATCTATTTCGATGACGTCTTGCGATCCTACCATTGACTCGTTAACGTATGAGTTAGCAGAGGCAAATTCAAAAGAAGATTTAAATCCACCTGTTGCAAGTTTTAGTGCATCAGTAACATCAGATTATTTAACATATACTTTCTCTAACACTTCGTCAAGTGCTACAGATTATATATGGGATTATGGTGATGGAAACACTTCATCAGGTACAGATGGAGCAAATACTTTTCCTGGAGAAGGAACTTATACAGTTACTTTAATTGCTACAGATAAACTAGGGAAATCTAGTACATACTCTTTAGAAGTAGAGGTTGTTGAACCAGAAGTACCTGCAGCAATTTATCCAGAAATTGTAAATGGAGATTTTGAAGGAGGTACAACAGGTTGGAAACCATCAAAATTTACTGGAGCATCTACAAGTGCATTTAATGCAAGTTCTGATGGAGCCTTTG
>NZ_JBFHHX010000093.1:0-13717 GCF_041596795.1 Lutibacter sp. | reverse complement strand
TGTTAATTGCCCATTTAAAAATTAGTTGCCCTAAACCTTGGCCTCTTAAATCATCTCTAACCATTACATTTTCTATTTGTGCACGCATTCGTCCTTTATAACTTAAATAAGGAATAAATGTTAGCTGAAACGAAGCTAAAACAGCTGGATCTTGGTTGCTTTCTAAAACCATTAACTCTTGATTTTTATCGGCATTTATAATATCAAACGCGTTATAATAGCTTTGTGGTAATGGATTTGAGTAATCTTCTCTTAATTGCCCAAGTTTATCTGTAGCCAATAATTTTATAATTTGTGGAACATCATTTTTGGTAGCTCTTCTAAATATAGGTGAAGAATTCATAATTAATTATAAAAGTCATTATCATCTATATTTTCAAGATCTTCAAAATCGTCACTATCTAAAAACTCATTATAATCATCGTAAGATTTATCGGCTTTAAACTTTTTTTCGGGAGCTTGTTCTGGAGGAAAGCCAAACGATAACAAAATTTTAGGTAAGTCTTTTTCTTTTTTTGTAGTAATTTCGGAAAGTTCCACAAAAAATGTCCACATAGAAAAGAAATCGTACACATAAATTAATTTATCACCCACTTTTGTTAGTACATGGTTTAATAAACAGTTACTCATAGAAATATCCGTATCATCCTCACTCATATCAAACAACGGAATTTCATCACCCTGTTCCCATTCATTATTACTTCTGTAAAAAGAGGCCATTTCTTGCCCGTTAAAGCCAAAAGATTTTGCAATAAAAAAGTGTAAATCTTCTAAATTAGTTGTTTCATTTACAACTATATCTCTAAAAACATCTTTTTCAACATCTAATATTACTCTAATTTTATAAGCCATGGTTTTGTATTTATATGATTTGCAAATGTAATATTTAAAGTTATAATTCTTATTTTTACAATCCAAGAATTTTTTATGACTGAAAAAGAAACAAAGCTACAAGCACTTAATAATATGTGTAAAAACACATTAAATACAACATTGCAAATTACATATACAGATTTGGGTGATGATTTTTTAGTGGCAACAATGCCTGTAAATGAACGTGTTCACCAACCAGATGGAATTTTAAACGGCGGCGCAACAATGGCTTTAGCAGAAACAGTTGGGAGTCCAACCTCTATGTTGGCCATTAATTTAGAGAAGTATACGGTTCGTGGAATTGAATTTACCGCAAATCATTTACGAAGTGTAAAAAGCGGAATGTTAACTGCTACGGGTAAAATAATTCACAAGGGAAAAACCATACATTTGGTAGAAATTAAAATAGTTGATGATAGAGGAAGATTAATTTCTTTGTGTAAGTTAACTAATTATATAATAGCCAGATAAGTGGTTGTTATTAAAACATCAAAAAAATAAAATCTACAATTTTGCCTAAAGAAATAAATCAATTTTTTGAGAAAATAGCTGAGGTTTACAGATTAAAACAACCTTTTGTTGTGTATAGAAAACCCAATGAAGAATTGGTAACATTAATGGTTCAAAATTCTTTAAAATTAAATAAGCTACATAGTTTTAATGAAGCTGGTTTTTTGTTTGCACCATTTTATAAGGAGGATGCTAAAATTCTGTTTCCAAAAGAAGAAAGTTCCATATTTCAAATGCGAATATCTCAATATGAAGAATTGGCTATAAATGAAAACATATTATCAAAAAAAATAAACTCTTTATCATCAAATTCAAAAGAAAATTATGTCGATTTAATAAATAAAGCAATTGAATTTATTAAAGAAAATAATGCTCAAAAAATAGTGTTATCTAGAAATGAAGTGGTAGAATTCTCTCATTTTAGCTTTATAACATCATTAAAAAAAATGTTGAAAAATTATACAAATGCATTTGTATATGCTTGGTTTCATCCAAAAGTTGGTTTGTGGTTAGGTGCAACGCCTGAGCGTTTGTTAACAATTACAAATGGAAATTTTAAAACAATGGCATTGGCTGGTACACAATTTTATAATAATTCAGTTAATGTGGTTTGGGAAGAAAAGGAAAAAGAAGAGCAAAAAATAGTTACCGATTTTATTATTGATAATATTAAAAATGAAGTAAATATTACCGAAGTAAATGGCCCATATACAGTTAAAGCTGGTA
Source organism: Lutibacter sp. (assembly GCF_041596795.1). GTDB lineage: Bacteria > Bacteroidota > Bacteroidia > Flavobacteriales > Flavobacteriaceae > Lutibacter. The sequence goes on along the minus strand of NZ_JBFHHX010000093.1, from coordinate 11,608 downwards.
GTTTATTACATTTAAGAACTGATATTTCTGGAGAGTTAACAAATGTGCAAATGTTGGAAAAATTACTGTTAAAGTTACATCCAACACCGGCCGTTTGTGGTTTGCCTAAAGAGGTTGCTTTAAATTTTATTTTATCAAATGAGCATTATAAAAGAACTTATTATGCTGGTTATTTAGGTGAATTAAATTTGAGTACAAGCACGCAGTTATTTGTAAACTTACGATGCATGGAAATACAAAATAAGTATGCTAAAATATTTGTTGGTGGAGGTATTACAAAAGATAGTGTATCTGATAAAGAATATGACGAAACTGTTTTTAAAACAATGATTATGAAAAATGTGTTATAAAAGTAAAAAACACCAAGTATTAAGTGTAGCAATTTAGATTTTTAAATACCGTTGTGGGCAAATATTAAAAAACAGATTCTAGCAATTCATCCCAATAATTATCCCTTAATTCTTAGTGTTTTACTTAAATTAAAAGTAGTATTAATTTGTGCAAAGTAGTTTGCAAATCGTAAAAAAAAATGTTTAAATCGTAAATTACAACCGTTTTTTAAATTTAGTTGGAGTACATTTTTCTATAGATTTAAAAATACGTATAAATGAATTTACAGAACCAAAACCAGACAATTCACTTATTTCGGCTATTGGAATTTCGGGTACTTTTTTCAATAGTTTTTTAGCTTCTTTTATTCTATAATTATTTACAAACTGATTAAAATTACAACCAATTTGATCATTTATTGCTTTTGAAATATAAGATCTGTTAGTGCCAATTTGTTTGGCAACATCCCAAATGTTTAGTTGTGGATTTAGCCAAGGTTTATTTTTATTAAAATACAGTTTTAAATCATGTTCTAGTTGTTTTAACTCATTTTGATATATTTCTTCATCAATTATTTCTTCGCCGTTAGCCTCTAAATTTTCGCTTACAGGTACTTGTACTAATCCAATAATTGATAAAATAAGATAGAGCAACGTAAATAGTAAACACATATAAAATAGCAACATTCCGTTAGTGTTTAATGGAGTTCTACCAATTAAAGTAACAAAAAAACCAGGAATTGCCATTAAAAAAATAAAGGAAATGGTAACTATGTAAAAATAACGAATTTGGTACATGTCAAAATTAGAAAACAAATCGTTCATTCGTTTTTTTGCTTTTAAAATATAGTGAATTGTTAAAAAAACATATATAACTATCTGTGCTAAATGAAATACTCTACTTCCTTTATATAAATAGGCAAGTATAGTTGCGTTTGTACTTTCTAAAGCACTATTGTAAAGGTTGTTGTTCATATAATTAAGGTAGCAATCCCAACTAGAAAAACCAGTAGCAATTAACATTAAAATAGCAATTAAAATAGAAGGAATAAAATGATAAATCCATTTTGTTGGTGCAATTTTAAAATTAAAAGCACTAAAAATATATAAATAATATAAAGGGTAAAAAGCTAATAGAGAAGCTAAAAATATGAAATCGAAATACCTAAAAATTACCCAATATTCGTTAAACGATAAAAAGTGACCAACAAATAATAAAAAGCTATTAAAAAAGAATAAGCCTAAAAAAAATCGGTTCTTATATTTTTTATTAGATGTGGCAATTAAAATTATACCACCATATAAATTAATAAATAAAGTAGATAATATGGCAATAATTTTAATCAAATTGGCTAATTATTTGGAGGACATGTAACGAATTTAATTTTTTTTTGTGAAAAAGGATATGATAATTATCAACAATACATCTTATTAAAAATGCGCATATTCTAAATTAAGTTTATGTAACTTTGTAAATTAATTTTAATAGTGAATGCCTCAATTTCCAAAAAACGAACTAGCTCAAATTGTAATAGCTTCTTGTTTGGCTAATAATATTACGCAAGTAGTAATTTCACCTGGCTCCAGAAATGCGCCACTTACCATTGGTTTTTCAAATCATCCAGCAATAAAAACATATAGTATTGTAGATGAGCGTTGTGCAGCATTTTTTGCCTTAGGAATGGCGCAACAATTAAAAAAACCAGTTGCAATTATTTGCACTTCGGGTTCGGCATTGTTAAATTATTATCCGGCAATTTCTGAAGCTTTTTATAGTAATATTCCTTTGTTGGTAATATCTGCAGATAGGCCAAAACATTTAATTGATATTGGAGACGGACAAACTATTCGTCAGGAAAATGTATTTCAAAATCATATTTTAGCATCTGTAAATTTAGTTGAAAATTATAGCGATTTTACCGCAGTAAAAAAGATTGTAAATGAAGCAATTTATAAAGTTAAGGTAGAAAATGGTCCAGCGCATATAAATGTTCCTTTTGATGAACCTTTGTATGAAACTACAGATAGTTTAATAACAATTGAAACTATAATTGAACCTACTATTATTGAAAATATTGATGAAGATACCTTAAATAATTTTTCAAAAATTTGGAATTCATCATCGAAAAAAATGATTTTAGTGGGGCAAAATTTCCCCGATGAAAAGCTTCAAAAACAATTAGAGTATTTTATAAACGATCCGTCGGTTTTAGTTTTAATAGAAAACACAGCAAATGTTTCACATCCAAAGTTTATTAATAGTATTGATAAATTAATTTTTCCTTTAGATGATGCGGAATTGGAAGCATTTCAACCAGATATTTTATTAAGTTTAGGAGGGTTAATAGTATCAAAAAAAATAAAACAACATTTACGTAAATACCAACCAAAACAGCATTGGCATATTGATACTAAAATTGCACTAGATACTTTTCTTTGTTTAAAACATCATTTTAAAGTAAGTGTTAATTACTTTTTTACCCAGTTTATATCAAAAATTAAAACTGTTGAAAGTAATTATCAAGAATTTTGGTTATCAAAAAAAGAAGGAAGATTAATAAAACATAAAAATTATATTGATAATTGTGATTACTCCGATTTAAAAGTGTTTGATACCTTGTTAAAATCTGTTCCTAAAAACACACAATTACAATTAAGCAATAGTTCGGTAATTAGATATTCTCAATTGTTTGATATTGATAAATCTATAAAAGTTTTTTGTAATAGAGGAACAAGCGGAATTGATGGAAGTACAAGTACAGCTATTGGTGCGGCTGTTGCAGTTGAGGGAAACACTGTTTTTATTACTGGTGATATTAGTTTTTTTTACGATAGTAATGCATTATGGAACAGTTATATACCGGCTAATTTTAGAATTATTTTAATTAATAATGGAGGCGGAGGAATTTTTAGATTTATTCCTGGTCCGCAAAAATCAAATGCGTTAGATTATTTTGAAACGCCACATAATTTAACAGCAAAACATTTGTGTAAAATGTATAATTTAGAGTATTTTTCAGCAAATAATTCTGAAAGTATAAATACTAATTTAATTGATTTTTATACGGAGTCAACAACATCAAAATTGTTAGAGATTTTTACTCCTAGAGAGGAAAATGATAAAATATTAAAGGCATATTTCAATAATTTAAAAGAATAAATAATGGATTTAAAAGTAGGAGATAAGGTAGATTTACTAGTTGTTAGAAATACAGGAATAGGTTTTACAGTTTTAGTAGAAGGAGCTTATGAAGGTTTACTTTATAAAAACGAGCTATACCAAAAAATTGAAGAAGGACAAAACCTTGTAGGGTACGTTAAAAAGATACGTGATGATGAAAAAATTGATGTAAGCTTGCAAGCAGTTGGTTTTAAGCAAACCATTGTAAAAAATGAAATTATTATTTTAAATGCTTTAAAACAAAACGATGGTTTTTTAGCATTAAATGATAAAAGCACGCCAGATGCCATTAAGTATAAATTAAATATGAGTAAAAAAGCTTTTAAAAGTGCTGTTGGCGGATTGTTTAAGCAAAAGCTTATTACTATTGAAGATGAAGGAATTCGTTCTACTTCTTTACAATAAATATAACTATCTGAAAAATAGTTAAAATCGTCATTCTGAACTTGTTTCAGAATCTCATTGTGCTGATTCTCAATTAATATGAGAACATGAAACAAGTTCAGATTGACGAAATTTAGACTTTTAAGGCAACCTTATTTATTAAATTTTTAAATCTTTTTTAAGAGTATCTGGTAATCCTTTTTTATTAACTGTAACAGAGATGGTTTTTAATTTAAAAAATGGTTTGCTCATATATACATAACCATCGTTTCCAATTCTGTCACTATTTCCTCCCCAAGAATTTTTTATTTTGTAATACTCGTTATTATTTTGGTCTTTAACTAACCCAACAATATGCATTAAATGGTCATCAGTTGTATTGTAGTTTTCAAACTCTTGCTGTCTAAATTCTGGTGTAATTTCACTTTCTTCAACAATATAAGTTAAACATTTTTCTTGTTCATCTAATTTTTTAGGCAGTACAGCAACACCATATTTTGATGAAAAAGTTTTTTCAGAAACATCGCAATCTAAAGCTAATGAATACCCATTTTTTAAAGCAGTATCCACGGCATCTACTAATTTATTTAAAGGAATATTATAATAAATCCCGTTAGAGAAATTGTCTGGAATGTTTAAAATAAACTGTGAGTAAAAAGGTTCTTGTAAAAAAGAAGTTAATGTAACATAGTTAGAAACATCAAATTTTGTCATTTCTAAAAATGATTTCGGATTGTAATACAAGCCATTATAACTAAAGTTATCAGGTATTTTTCCAAGTTTTACGTTTAAAATAGAATCTACTTTAAATTTCCAATTTGGAGAATTAGAATCTTTATCATTTTTAATATAAGCATCTAAAACTTTTTGTAATTCAGGTACAATAGTAGCATGATCGTGTTTTTGTGATTCAGTCATTAAACCTGAATATGCCGATTCTGGAACTAAACCATATTGTTTAATAGAGTTTAAAACATCATGTGCTAAACCTCCTTCACTAAATTGTGTTTTACCTTGACGCATTACATAATTCCAAGCTTTTGATGGATATGTTTGTCTAACATTATACATTTCAGAAATATCTATTAAAACCCCAGAAGATTTAAAAATTTCCGATTCTATAAATGATGATCCAGCAAAACTCCAGCAAGTTCCGGTATTACCTTGACTTTTTACATCACTTGCTTCAATATCTATAACAGATGTAAAGCTGTATTTTTGGGTTGCAGGAATATGTACTTCTACAGCTGTATCTTCTTGTGCCCAACAAGTAGCTAAAAAGGAAAAGCTAACGAATAAAAAAAGTATTTGTTTCATAAGTATTATCTAAATTGTTTTATTGTTTTTCTTTAGTTTCGTCTAAAGGTTCATCTTCAATTACGCCATCTCTTTTATTTAAAACGCGTTCAACGTTTTCATAATAAGCATCGGCATTTGGGTCGCCTTCAGGTAATTTCATGTAGCCGTTTTTGTAATATTTTAATGCAGCTTTATATTTTTTTCCAGTTTCATAATATCTACCAATATAATAATCGCCAATAGGAGAATCAGCATATAATTTGTTAATCATTTCTCCAAAGTTTTTTAAATAATCACCATTTTCTTTATCTAAAATTATAGGTTCAATAGCAAAAATATCTTTTTGTCTTATTTTTAAATTACTTCCAAATAAATATTCAATTTCTACATATTTATTTTCTAAATAAGCAATAGCATCTGCCGGAGACATGTTTTTTATGTTTTTTTCATATTCTTCTGTAGAAATAGCCGAATACATTTCAAAAATTGAAGCCAATGCACTTGCTATTGATTGCCCAATGGTTGCAGTTGTATTATTATTAAAAGCTTCATATTTATATTTTAATTTAGGGTTTTCTGTACCTTGTAATAAAGTATTGGTTTGGTTTATTAGTGCTTGGTATTTTTCTAAATTACTTTTTCCATTTGATAAGTAATAATAAACATTTTCGTCTTTTAAACGTTGTGCTTTTTGTTGAATTAAAAGCGGCATATCTAATGCAAAATAAGGGTTTATAGTTATAAAAGCGTTAAAACTTGGATAATCTTCAATTAAAAAATAGTTGATAAAATTTGCTGTTAATGTAGAGCCAACAATGGTTTTAAACGGTGAAACTCTATAATTTTCTTCTATAAAACTAAAAATTTCACTCTTTATAAATCTATAAAATTTAGCACCTTCTTCTGTTGGTAAGCTATTGTCTTTTTGGTAAGAGCAATCGCTGTATCTTTCATCATTATAATTTTGATTTATTCCAATAATAATTTGTTCTGGTGCTTCGTCTTTATTAGCAAATAGTATAGAATTTCCTACATACACATCAAACAAATATTCCGCATCTAAAACAATTGCAACTGGGTACAACTTTGTTGTTTCGGTAGCATAACTTGGTGGAACATAAATTTTTAAATATCGGTCGTTATTTAGCTCTTTCGAGTTAAATTTTTTCACTTTAATATCTTGTGAAAATATAGATAAAGTGAAACTTAAAAATAAAGTTACTGCTAGAAATTTTTTCATAATTATATTTTTTTAAAATCCAAATCCTAATCCAAAGGCAACATAGGCACCGTCTTTACTATTAAATATTGATAGGTTTAAATTTAACATATCTGCACCTGTAAACCATAAACCACCTCCATATGATGTTTTCCAATCGGTAGAATTTTCATTTTTTAACCAAACTCTACCATAATCAAAGCCTGTAAATATACCAAATTGCATTGGAGCTAACTCTGTTTTTACGTTACTTAAATTAAAACGAAGATCGGAATTTTGATAAAAGGACGAGTTTCCTGTAAAGCGTTGATTTCTGTATCCTCTTAAACCGTCTATTCCGCCAATACTTGCTGCATTGTAAAACTCAAAATTATCACCAATTATTATATTTCCTTTTACTTTTGTTGCTAAAACTATTTTGGCATTGCTGTTTAATTTATAATTAAATGAAAGCGATGGTTTTATAAATCCATTGTTTTCTTTATGGTTTTCTATGTTTTGTTTCCAGCCACTTTCTATAGTAAAGTTCATTCCAAGGGTTGGAAATGCTTTGTTATCGTAGTTTTGGTAGGTGTAAAATGTTTGAAATCCGGTATAGGTTTTTCTTTTTTCTTGCTGATAATTTATATCGTTAATATATCTGTTTGCTGTACTTTCTACTTCAATACTCTCAATAGATGGACCAATTTTAAATTCGGCACCAAATCTGCCTTTCCATTTTAAAAAAGGATTTACAGCATAAGTACTTATTTTAACGCGGTGATAATTATCATCAAAATCGTTTTCAAAATTTAAACTTTCGTTACCAAAATTATAAAAATTTATACTATAATTTGGACTTGTAAAACGTGATTCAACTAAAAAATTCCAGTTATTAAAAATATTTGCAAATTCTGCATTGTACGAAATATCAAAACCATTATTGGAAAAATAATACGATGCATTTATGGTATGCTGTTGTGTAAACGGATTACGTTCAAAACCATAAACGGTATAGGTGTTTACAAACCCAATTTTAAAGCCATCATCTGGGTTTGAACCTATAGATGGAATTAGTTGATTTTGGTTGTATTTTAGTTTTTTGTAATTATAAATATTGGTGTTGTAGTTGTTTGTAAGTTTTGTTTTAGCATTGTTAGAGTTAAAGGTGTTTTTCTTCGATTTGTAATCGTAAATTGTTACTCTTTTTGAGTTCTCAATTTCAAAAACATCATTGTTTTGTCCTCCAATAATTCTAACAGGAATTATGTTATTTTTTATACCAGTAACTTTAAAAACGTCTTCATCATCTAAACCATATACCCAAATTTCTGAAGTTTCTTTTTTAGAAAATGTTTTATTAAAAATTTCAGTGCCTTTTTCATCATCTTTTATATTAAAAACTCTTACAGTAGTTTTACCATTTGGCAGACGTTCAATTTCAAATAAATTGTCTTTATCATTTCCTTTAATAACAGCATATTTAGATAAATGTTTGTAATAAGTTTTGGCTATTTTAGGTAAAATTTTTAAACGGCCTTCCAGTTTTCTTTTAATAGTGGCAATTGTTTTATCCTGAACTTCTTTTGGGAAATTTTTAAAAGCTTCATCAATAATTTCAGGTGTTATATTTTGTTGAATTAATTGTACTTGCGCTTCCCAATTTTTATAATCGGCTTTATTAATAAGTGCCATATCTATTGGGTAAGGTTCTAAATTAAACCATTTTACATTTCTCATATTCGTATCAAACACTTGCATATGTTTTAAAGCAGGAATAGCACGAGTTAAAAACCCTAAAATTAAACCATCATTTTTAGAAAAAGCTTGATCTCTATCTCTTGGTACAGGTTTGTAAGTTATTTTATTGCCATTTTTAAAGGTTGCCCAGCGCCATTGATCTTGGTGTCTGTCCCAATCACCAATAAGCATATCAAACAAACGGGCTCTTATATAAGCATCTTCATCTACCTGATAATCGTCAGATTTTCTTAGGTTTTTAAGTAAATCATCTGTTCCAATTAATTCTTTTGAATATCCAAAACTTTTAATAGTATGGTTGTCAGAAGCGTGTTCTTCAATCATATATAATTCATTTCCAAACTCTTCATTAAAATAACTTAAGGCATTTTGTTTTGGAACGTAATATAATGTTGGATTTGTATGATAAACATCAATTGCATCGGCTAATGTGCCAATTGTAAATGGTGCGTATGGGTGTGATGTTGTGTAAATATCCAACAATAACTCTTCTGTTAAAGTATCATCAAACTGACCTTCAACATATTGATTTTTAAAGGCAACAGCTTGTAAATATTGCGTAGCACTTTTCCGTAATGCTCTCATTACAAATTGTTTACCGTTTTTATCTTCTAAGCGCAACGATTTAGATTGATGTCCGCCACCAGTTTTTATAGGTGTTAAGCCTCCAAAAAGAGTATCTAAAGATACTGTTGGTGCGGTAATTTTTATGCCGTAATATTTTCTATAGTGTTTTCCCCATAAACTTAAATAAACACTTCCTTTTGAAACTTCTTTTTCGGTATAAATAGATGCATTTACAGTTTTTGGAAATTCAGTTGGGTACACTTCTATTTTTTTATCTTTTTTTGAAATGTATATGTTTTTTGAGAAAAGAAGTTGTTGATTTCCATTTATTTCATTGTAAAAATTCACTTTTGAAGATCCGTTTTTATACACCACAACTTTTGCATATCCTAAACCACCATAAGAAAACTCACTGCCATTTAAAACTCTTGCTGCCGAAGTTTTTGATCCCGATCCACTAATAATTTGAGGAATGTTATCTTGTAAAATATATTGTAAATTGTGTTCATGACCCGAAACAAAAATTACTTTTTCGGCTTTTTGAGACAGCGTAACAATTCTATTTTTTAATTCAAGATAAACACTGTTGTTTAAATCTTGAACAGAAATTCCACTTGTTTTTCTAAAAATATTGGCAAATGTTCCAATTATTGGTAATGGAATTTTGTTATTTATAGGGTAAAGTTGCGATTTTAAAGAAAACTGTCCACCGTGAGATCCATTACTAAATAACGGATGGTGCATTGCAACAATAGTTGTTTGAGACTCATGTTTTTTAATTAAACTTTCAAATTCATCAAAAAATATGTCGCGTGTTTTTATATCGCAATCATCATTCATTGTTGGGTTATTGTTCCAATTTTCTAAATACCATTGTGAGTCTACAATTATTAAAACAACATCGTCAGAAATATCAATTTTTTTTAACGGACAACCACTTTTTGGGAAAAAGGAGTTTTTGCCCAATTTTTCTGTAATATAATCTTCTTCTCTTTTTAACCCTTCTATACCATTGCTGTAATAGTCATGATTTCCTGGAATAAATATGGTTTCACCTTTAAAATTTTCTACCAAATTTATTTGAGCATTTAATCTATGTTCTGAAAGATCTCTTTTTGGATGCGATTTTTTTGGTAATCCTTTTTCGTACAAATTATCGCCTAAAAAAAGTAAAGTGCTATTTTTGCCAACCAATGAAAGTTCATTTTTTAATACATTAAAATGCGTTAATTCTTCATTTAAGTTTGCATTGCCAGCATCACCAATTAAATAAAAAGTATGGTCTATTTCTAAATTATTTACGTTTTCATCTTCAAAATTATTGTAGTTGACGTTATTTTTATATTGAACTTTATTTGTGGCGCAACTACTCAAAAGCAGAAGTGTAATTGAATAGAAAATAATATTTTTAAATGATGAACGCATTAATCTATGTTTTTTGGAAGGTAAAAATACATAAATTTATGTACTTTTGAATTCAATAAATAGTTTATAGAAATGTTAGAAAGTGATTTTTTTAAAGAGGTTGAGCACTTTGTTTTTAAGTTGTTTAAAGATGAATTACCGGCAGAAGTTGTTTATCATAATTTTGAACATACAAGTCAGGTTGTAAAAAATGCGTTTGAAATTAGTGTTGCTGAGAATGTTACAGAAAATGATTTGGAAATAATACTTTTAGCGGCTTGGTTTCATGATACTGGTTTTACCAAAGGTTTTGAAAAACATGAGGAAAAAAGTAAAGAAATTGCAGAAAAATATTTACAAGAGAGAAAGTTTAATAAAGAGAAAATTGAATTAGTAAAATCTTTGATTTGCGCTACAAAAATGCCTCAAAACCCTACAAATAAAATGGAAGAGGTTATTTGTGATGCAGATTTATACCATTTAGGAACAGAAAATTTTAGAGAGAAATCTAATTTATTACGTTCGGAATGGGAGCAATTATGCAATAAATATTTAACAGATATTGAGTTTTTAACTGAAAACGAAAACTTTTTAAAATTGCATAAATATTTTACAAATTATGCCTTTTCTAAATTAACCGAACAGAAAACATTAAATAGGTTGAAGGTAGCTAAGGATTTAAAAAAGACCATAGCTAAAAATGAAGAACTTTCAGCTAAAAGCAAACTTAAAAAGGCCGAATTAAAGCGTAAAAAAGAAAAAAGCGACAGGCCAGAGCGAGGTATTGAAACAATGTACCGAGTTACATTAAAAAATCATTTAAAACTAAGTGATATTGCAGATACAAAGGCAAATATTTTACTTTCGGTAAGTGCTATTACATTATCTATTGTACTTTCATCGTTATTTCCTAAATTAGATAAAGCCGATAATTCTTACTTAATTTATCCAACATTATTCTTTTTGCTTATTGTTGTTGTTACCATGATTTTTTCAATTTTATCAACACGTCCTAAAATTACTTCTGGAAAATTTTCAAAAGAAGATTTGGCAAATAGAAAGGTGAATTTGTTGTTTTTTGGAAATTTTTATAAAATGCCTTTGGAAGATTTTCAAGAAGGGATGACTGAATTAATGAATGATAGAGATTATTTATACAAGTCTTTAATGAATGATTTGTATTATTTAGGAATTGTTCTTGAAAAAAAATATAGGCTATTAAGAATAGCCTATAATATTTTTATGGTTGGAATTATAATATCTGTTATAGCTTTTGTTATAGCTTTTGAATTAATGAAAAAAGCGGGTTTTGACGCTAATTTAATTTAATGTTTTGGTTGATATAGCATCCATTATTTCTTCAAAAGATATTTTGTTTTCATGTTTCATATTATAATTTATATGAACCCTAATTGCTTTTAAACCAGAAATACCTTGTAAATCTTCAATATCAACTTTTTCTATAGTGTTTAAAAGGTAATTTTT
>NZ_JBFHHX010000092.1:0-14279 GCF_041596795.1 Lutibacter sp. | reverse complement strand
GTTGCTTAATCCTTCTAAAGAAATGCACGTTCAAAAAATAACTGAATTGGTTGACAGCCCTTTTATAAATTTAAATGATGATCCAATAAAAATAATGATGAATGAAATGATGTTTGACAGTTTTATCAGACTTGAAATTGAATATGAAAATTATTGGTTTTATTCAGTAGGTTATTATTCAAATAGATTAAAGACTGACATTCATAGTTTTGGTGTTTTTGGAATGGTGTTCATTCTTTCCAATTAGTAGGATAGGTTATTAAATTAATTTTTGAATAAACGGGTATTTCTCTTTAGTTGAATTGTTGTAAAATATGCAGCAGTTGGATTTAAATTTGTTCGTTCATTTTTTTAGAGAGTTCAGTGACAATGAATGGGCGAAATTATTGAAAGCACTTAAATCCTTATTAAAAAAATTAAGGGACTTTTTCATCAATTTCATCTTTATATGTTTCCATAAACCAATCTAATGATTTACCCTTTCTCCCAAGTTCCCTTTCTAAATAATTCATACGCCCTTTTGTATCGTTCGTTTTCGCGTTTAGCTTCGCTGAAAGTGCTCCCCAATCGTTCTGCATCCATAATGACTTTAATTCCTTTGGGTAGTTTTCTGGAGGATTCTTTGAGTTCTCTATGAAATTCGTCTCTAATTGTTTCCTCAAATTCATTTTCTTCTTCAATAAGTCGTTCGATTTCTGAATCCTCAAATTCGATTTCATTTTTAAACTCTCCCCATATTTCTCCCTCAATTCTGCTTTGGTGTTCTCTAATGTTTCTGATACTTCTTTCAGTTGAATCAATTTCGGAGACAATTTCGGATTGAATTGTTTTTTCAAGATTTCTCTGTTCTTCTTCAACTCTTCTAATTTCGTTTTCAATATATTTGAATTTATTTCTAAATCGTTCTGTAATTTCTTGTTCAAAGTGTCTTGCATCTCTTTCAAGTTTCCAGACCATTTTTTCTTCTCTTTCAATATCACGTTCAATTGGTATTCCAATATCTTGGGCTCTAATGTAATCTCGCATACCTTGTTCAAGGTCTCTATCTTTGTCAAGATATCTTCTTTCCAATCCAGTGTACTTTGATTCAATTTTTTCTTCTTCATCTCGATTTCTGCTAAGTGCATCTCTTCGATTTGATTCTTCCAGATCTCCCAGTCTTTGTTCTGCTGATTCAATATCGCTACTAAGCTCTTTCTCTTCAGTTCTAAGTTTTTCTTCAAGACTGCTATTTCTTCCTCGTGATTCTGCTCTATGTTGTTCTTCCAGCTGTCCCAATCTTTGTTTTGCTCTTTCTGTATTTCTCTCAACTCTTGATATTTCTGAGTTAAGAAATTGTTCAATGCTGCTGTACGATTTAGAGCCCAAACTTTTTCTAATCGCTCGTATGAGGTCACCAATTCGGAATACTCTGCACCTGAACGATTCCTTAAAAAGTCGTTTTTCGAATTCATCAGGATCCAGTATTCTTTGATTATCTCTTCTTGGAATTTGTACATAGTTTGCTGTTGCTTCTCTTTCATTATATACCCATTTAATATTTTTAATTGAGTGAAAATTTTTCTCTATTTCTTCTGCTGATGATATTGGAACCTTTACCTGAATCGTATCAATCCCTAATCTATATAAATCAGCAATTTTATCATCATCCAATTTATGAGTAATTACTAATTCAATAAACAGGACGGGGTTACCTTTTTCGTTAAAAAATACAACATCAGGTCTTCTAATAATAAACCGATTTTTAATGTTTGGTTTTTTGCCCCAATGTATATTTCCTTCTTCATCCTCAAAAAAGGTTACTTGACTTTGAACACTAAAAGCGTCTATATATTTAGACTCTTCAATTAACTTGTATTCATCAGGATTTTCAGGGTTAACTTTATAGATTGGTGGGACTTTTATTCTTCTTAGTCCTGTTAAAATTGAAGAAGCCAAAGCTTCCCTATATTCCGCATTACTAAATGAGCATTTAACCTCTCCATTCAAAATATTTATAGGAGCGTGCTTAAAATAAGGTTTATGCTTTGGATTTTTTCTTACTGGAACTGCAATTAATTGATTTCCACAATTTGCACCCAAACAGCGATACCCTTTTTTACCCTTTTCTTCAGCTGAAAGGTCAGTTATATGAATTTCCTTACTATCACTTTCCCGAATTGCCCATTCAAAATCCTTGTCCGATTCATATTTTTTTTCTTCATATGCCATAGCGTAGCAATTTTTTAATATCTTATTTATATCACAATTATTCGATTAACTTCTATTCTTTTTAAAATTCTCTGCTTGTTCAAAAATATCGTGATATACTTCGTCGCGTTCAACTGGTGGGTAACCGAATTCATCTAATAATAAAATCAAACCAACTTTTAAGGCTGCTTTTATATCATCTCTTTTACTCCAATCAGGAAATTTGGCTTGGGCATCAACTAATTCCTTAACAGCTTTAGCTAATTCTATTAATTTATCATCAGGGTATCTAAAATCGTATTTAACACAAAGTTCCTTTAAAATATCATAAAATGCTTTTTCTTCAAAGTCAATTCCTAATTCATCACCTGCTGAAAATTCTTTGTGTACTTCCCAAATGAGGTTGGTGAGCTTTTCTGCCATTTCTTCATATACCTCACTTCTTAATACATCATCTTCTTTTCTTTCATTGTATCGTTGTACCAATACTTCCATTTTTTTAGTGAAATCAATTCCTTTAATTTTATTCACTTTTTTCATTTCACCAATTACTTTGGCTAGCAATTGTTGTAATAATTTAATTTTGGTGTTTGGTAATTTAATTTTATCAATTTTAGCTAAATAATCTTCATCAAAAATATCTTGTTCCTTTTCATTATCTTCTCCTAATTTAAATATCTCCTGTACGCCATCACTTTGAAGCGCATCTTTAATCATTTCTCTAACCTTTGCATTCATTTGTGCTGTATCTGGAGCATTTCCTTTGGTTAATTTGAATACGATTGACCTTATTGCTAAATAAAAATGTGTATTATCTCTTTCGGTTTGAGTGAGTTGTTCGCTACCTGCACAAATATCATACGCTGCTTTTAGTCTTTTAACCAAGCCCATAAAACGTGTTTCAACTTCTTTTGTTTGTTGCACATATTCGGAAGCCATATTTAAGGTGTTCAATTGTTCCAATGGTGAACCATTGAAATATTTAGTACTATTAAACTTGTGAAATATTTTAGCTAATAAATCTAAATGATCCCTCACTACTACCAATGATTGTTGGATATCTTCAAAATTCTCTTCTTCTCCTTTATTATACTTCGCTAAGGCGAGGTTCATTTGTTTTTTAATACCTATGTAATCAACAACCAAGCCTTTATTTTTGTCTTTAAATTTTCTATTTACTCTAGAAATTGTTTGAATTAAATTGTGTTGTTGGATTGGTTTATCGATATACATACTATCTAGAAATGGGACATCAAAACCTGTAAGCCACATATCCACTACTATTGCAATTTTAAAATTGGATTTTTCATTTTTAAATTGTCTGTCTAATTCTTTTCTATATTCTTTAGTACCTAACAAATCATACATTTCCTTTGAATCATCCTTTCCTCTGGTCATAATCATTTTAAGACGTTCCATCGGTTTGATTTCTCGTTTGTCCTTATCCGTTAAAACTGCTCCTTCTTCAGCAATTTTAACTTCTGCCCAATTTGGACGTAAAGCAATTACATTTTTATAAAATTGGAATCCAATTTCTCTGCTACTGCAAACAAACATTGCTTTTCCTTTTACAGTGGCTCCTTCATTTATTCTGTTTTCATAATGCTTTACAAAATCTTCAGCTAAAGCTTGTAACCTATCAGGATCTCCCAAAATGGCATTCATATTGGCTGATTGCTTTTTGCTTTCTTCTATTTGGTATTCGTTGGCTCCATCTTCTTCTGCAGCTATGTAGTATTCTTCAATTTTTTCTAATTCGCTATTTTGAAGTGCAATTTTTGCTGCACGACCTTCATATACAATTCTTACTGTAATTTCATCTTTTACAGATTCGGTCATTGTATAGGCATCAACTACTTTTCCAAAAACATCTAATGTAGCATCAATTGGTGTTCCTGTAAAACCGACATAGGTAGCATTTGGCAAGGAATCGTGGAGGTATTTAGCAAAACCAAATGATTTTTTTACTCCGTTTTCTGTTACTTGAATTTTTTGATCGAGGTTTGTTTGACTTCTATGGGCTTCATCAGAAATGCAAATAACATTTGTTCTATAGGTTAAAAGTTCTGTATCTTCTGTAAACTTATGGATGGTTGTTAAAAACACACCTCCGCTTTGTCTACCCTGAACTAATTCTCGTAATTCAGCTCTGCTTTCAACACTTATAATTGTATTGTCTCCTATATAATTTTTAGCATTTGTGAATTGACCTGAAAGTTGGTCGTCTAAATCTGTTCTATCTGTAATAAGGACAATAGTTGGATTTTCGAAATGCTCGCTTTTCATTAATAATCGCGTTAAAAAAAGCATTGTAAAACTTTTTCCGCATCCTGTAGCACCAAAATAGGTACCACCTTTTCCATCTCCTTTTGGTTTTTGTGCGATTTTGATGTTATCATATAGTGCACGTGCAGCATAGTATTGTGGATAACGACAAACTATTTTTTCATCTTTTTTAGAACTATCGGGAATGTAAATGAAATTTTGAATAATATCACGCAACCTATTTTGCTGTAACATCCCTTGAACTAAGGTAAACATACTATCAATACCATCAACATCTTTTGCTAATCCAGCAACTCTTCTCCAGGCATAATAAAATTCATACGGTGCAAAAAATGAACCCGCTTTGTTGTTTACACCATCGCTAATTATACAAAAAGCATTGTATTTAAAGAGTTCTGGAATGTCTCTTTTGTAACGTGTAGTTAATTGTACATACGCATTGTGAATGGTACAATTTTCTTGAATTGCAGTTTTGAACTCGAATACTACAATAGGTAATCCATTTATATATAAAATTCCATCAGGAATTCTTCTTTCAGTACCTACAATTTCTAACTGATTTACAAATTTGTAGGTGTTCTTATTTTGTTTAGAATAGTCAATTAAATATATCCAAATATCTTTTTGATTTCGATTTTCTCTTTTAAAAATAAATCCATCGGATAACCATTGCATTATTGTTTTATTACTCTCGTACAAATCGGTGTTAGAGAGTGTTTTTAACTGCAATAATATTGTATCAACTTCCAATAGGGTTAAACCTTCCTTTTTATATTGATTTAATAAAAAATTACGTACATCTTCTTCAATTAAAACCTCATCTTCAGCTCTAGTAATTGAACTTCCAACAACGTGCGGAAAACTTTCATTTTCTAAGAGTTCTATAAATGCTGCTTCTAATTTGGCTTCTGTGAATTTCATTTTTTGCAATTATTTTTAATATCCTTCTTTAATAATCCATTTACCTCTAGTTCCTCCAACTCTTTCAATTACAGCTTTATCTTTTAATGCATCAATATGACCTTGTGCGGCTGACACATTAATTTTAAGTATTTCAGCTAGTTTTCTTCTTGATAATTTAGGATCTTCACGAAAAAGTTCTAAAACTTCTTTTTGCCTATCAGTTAAATTTTTTATTGGACCACCTATTGGACTACCTATTGGACTACCTATTGGACCACCTATTGGACCACCTATTGGACCATCTTTATAATCTTGAGTTTGTATAACTTTATTGATAGGAAAAGACATTCTTAAAAAATTATCTGAGAATTTGAAACAACTTTTAGGGTAGGTTTCTAAAATACGAGGAATACCAGAACCCAGTTGCTCTACTAAATCTAGATCTCTGAAAATCCTCATAATTTCTTTATTTCGAGGTACCGAAAAACCCTCAAAAAATTCCTCCTGACTTAAACCTTCGGGTAAACCGCCGGATGAAGTAATCTCTAATCTGTCATCAAAAATCTCAAATTTTGGAGGAACTTCAGTTGCATAATCGTTATGAACAAAAGCATTGATAATAGCTTCTCTCAATGCAATAGGATTCCATAAACGATTTTCTTTACGTTCTTTAGATGTTATCTCTGCGCTTGTTTTATTTTCTAGGTCAATTTTATCTAAAACTTGTTTTGTTGCTTTTATCAATGATTCGTAACCATACTCATTATTTTCAATAAGGTTTACTCTATTCGTTCCTTTGTATTTTGCTAATTTTATTGAAACTGCATTTTTATCTGATAACAAGTAAGCAACATAATTAAAAGCACCTTCATCAGTAAGCAATTCTAAATTGGTTGTAAATTTTCCATTTAACTTAACACCTGTAGCTAGGTAATAAATATGTAATTGCTCAAACGTTAAATTTTGTTGGTTGGATTTAATTTTACTGATGGAATTACGCGTTCTTTTAGCATATAATTGGTCAATATTTTTTTGAGGCATTGGTTCTGCAGCTGTTCCTATTCTTAAGAAACAACCTTTTTCAGACATTCCGTATTTTCTTAAAAAATAAGGTTTTTCGGGTCCACTGGCTACAATAACTTTAATTATATCTAATCCATTTTTTTGTTCACTTATAATATCAAACAAACCAATGCAAGATGGCGAAATATTGGTTTTAAGGCGGTCCTTTATTTTTAACATATCACCATCAGTATCTGCAACACCTGTAACATTCCCGTTTTTATCAATACCGATATAAATAATACCACCTTCTTTATAGTTTAAAAAAGCGATTACTTCCTTTTCTAATGCATCGGTTAGTATTTGTTTGTATTCTATACGGTTTGTTTCGGACATATCTATTAAAAGTTTATAATAATTAATGTTAATATTCCAATCTATTTCTTTCAGCATCTTCATCCATTCTCTTTGCATCAATTAAATAACCATCAGATAGGTTTTTAAATATTTCGGCAACATTTGGATATTTATTTTTAAAGTCAGTCGCTAAATTTTTAAAATAACTAGCTTTTTCTCGTTCAATGTCCCCACCATCAAAAGCACCTCTTGACGAAAAACTTCTTTTATTGAACAAGGCAGAAGAGTAATTGTTTTTTAAGCTATCAGTATTAATTTCTTCAATAACCTTAAATAACTTTTCTTGTGGCCATTCTGGAATATTTTCCGGATACTGAGCTAAAATCTTTCCAATTTCCATATCTGCAACATCCAACCTGCCCACATTTTTAGCAAGTTCACGTGCTTTTTCTACCCAACTTCTTAACTCAATTTCATCAATAGAATTATCTTCTTTCATTCCAGGAATTTTTTTCCAAGAATGAAGTAAGTGATATGCTTGTTTTGCTCTGTTTTTAATTATTTCATCTGAAATTCCTTTTCTTTCATCTTCTAATATTGACTTATCCTTAGGAATGTAAACCCACTTTAATACATCTATAAAGAAATGATGGTTATTTGCTAATTCATCTTCTAAATTTTTTGGACTTCTTCTAGTACCATATGAATCTAGAATTGGAAGATAGAGCCATTCCAATTGAATAATAACTGACTTTTCAAGATCTTCTCTTTTATCGAGTTCTTCAAAAATTCGTTCAATCTCATACCCCTTAAAACTTAACTTTTCATTTGCTTCTTCTGTTCCAGCTCTATTAAGCATTTCTGAAAGCAACTTAGTTGGTATCACATCTGTAAAATGTGATGTAATATCAATTGCAGAAAAAAACCTTTTATGTTTTAAAAGCATTTCTATTCCAAATATTTTATCAGCAACAGAAATATGATAAAACCGTGGATTTATTTTTTGCCAATACTCATTTTTTATTTCTTCTTCTAAAGAAGAAATAAAAGTCCATACCTCTTGATTTTGATCAAGAGGTATTAAAACATTTGAAAGTGCTTTAGTGCTTAACTTATTCTCGTATAATTCTTTAAATAAATTCTTAATCCATTCAAAACCTTTAATAATTGATTTACGATAAATAAAACTTTGGGCAAAACGAATTGCGTTGTGTTCTTCATTTAAAAATTCGCAAACTAAAAGAATATCTTCTTGATTTTCAATTACTCTTGCTAAAGTATCACCTAAAAGCCAAGATTCTTTAACTTCTTTTCTCAATTCTATAGTTTCTTTTAGCCCTATTTCTTTAAGAAAAGCTGTTACAGCTTCTTCTCTAGCATTATCAACTTGTTTTTGCTGCTTTTTATATCGTATTTCAGATTCTTCCTCTTTATATCTGAAACCTTCTGGAAATTGAGGCCAATGGTCATTAAATAACCAACTATATTTATCTATAATATCTGTTGGCTGGAGTTTGTTATATAAGGCTTCTAACCTCTCTAGTTCAGGTTCAGGCAAAGCCCAATTAGTGTCAGGGTGGGACCTATGATGATTTAAAACCTTTCTGATTGTTGCCCAAGCTGTGAATTTTTTTTGATCAACATTTAAGCAGACCTCATCAGCCCAATCTAAAACACTTTCTCTATCAATAGGCTGTAGGCTACCGATTTCATTAATAAATTGAGAAAATTTATCCTCATTATAATCAAATAGATTAATTAGCATTTCAACTACAGCTGAATATGTTTTATAAATTTCTTGATATGTATATTTTAGATTCGTATTCTTATCAAACATTCTCCACCTCATTTTATGTGTAGGTTGAGCAATTCCGTGATGTACAGGAAGCATTCTGATTAGAAGTGACCAACCTATTTCCTTTTCTTGTTCAGTAATATATTTCAAAATATCCATTCTCTCATCGTAAGATGCAAGAGTTTGATAATGCCACGGTTTAAATATCTCTGTAATACTATTTAATGGCCTATTTGATAAATTGCCTCCAGGATCAAGTCTTGATAGCTTTAGTAGTATCAAACTGACATCTCTTAAATATTCAGGTAGCCAAGCTAAATTTTCTAGAGCCCACAATAATCCTGTATGATGGCTTGTATTGTGCAAGAAGCCCTTCTCCTCTTTAAACATACCCATTATTTCAGGTTGCTCTTTTCCTAAAGAATTTTTTACTGCTTTCAAGAAACCTTCAGGTGATGCTTCAGAAATAAGTGGTAATTCGTGGTCTACTGAAACCCACGTTTCACGACTTGCATTGTTGAGCAAATCAAAAATTATATTGTCAACCCAACTTTGTGGATTTATAAGGTTTGGATTTTTAATACTCACTCCTAAACGACCAACTAAAATTAATGACTGTGTTAAACCCTCTCTAGACCAATTAGAATATTTTCTCTTTTTATTGAAACTGGCAAAGTAATTATTATGATCAGACTCAATAATTGGGTTACCTTCTTTAAAAGCCAAAGAAAAGCATTCTTCAATTTTATTAAAATCATTTTTAGTGAGACGAGAGCATAGGTTTGTCCATAAATCTAAAGGTGAAGTTAATCGCCAAGTTTCACCAATTTGTATAATTGGTGATTCCTCAAAATTCTTCCACTTATTCAATGTAACTAAATAATCGGAATATTTTTGCTGAGATAACTTTTCGATTAATTCAATATCACCTACAAACGTATCATTCCACCTTCCTAATAAAAGTGCGGGTATGATTTCACGAATATCTTCTTTATCAATCCATTTTGCTTTGTTGTAAGGAAAACCAAGAAGTTTTTTTAGGATTGTAATATTTCTTCCTGATTCTCTAGAAAACTTTTCAGCATCTTCACTTGAAACACCACTTTTGATTAAGGAATTAACTTGACCATCTCTATCAATAGTTGGTAATGTAATTGTTTCTTGATTAAAATCGTCGTCTGCACCTAATGGTACAATAACGTGATGACCTTTTGATACAGCTGCATAAAGCGGTTGGGTATCATCAAATCTTGGAATAAGATTTAAAGGAGTATAAGTATTTATTCTAATCCCTCTAAAATTCCCTTCAGTGTCTACAATAAGGGATTTTGAGAAAAATATTTCTCCTTCATCAGTTGGAAATGTTTTAGCCGCAGCAATTATAAAAGCTATCGCTTCACTTTTTGTTGATGCTTTCACACCTTTAATTGTCGGATCACCTTTTAGAATAGATAATAAGGAGTCTTTCTCATATTCTCTCCCAGAAATTACACTTTCTGGTATAAGTTTTATTCCATTTGGTCCAATTGACCATTCTTCCCAAAACTCATCAGCAGACATAATACCATCAAATGGATATGCCCCTACACCATTTTGAGCTGCAAACCATCTCGCAACAGATAAGGCATTGTCGAGCCATTGTTCAATATCTATTGAGTCATATACTATAACGTCTTTCCAAAAATTTTCTTTCTTTTTTGCTTTAACCCATTTATCTTTCTTGGACCATAATCTAGGTGTAACAAAAATAAAAACAGAATCAGTCGGATTGTACCCTAATGAGTCTATTTTTCTTTTATCATAATCGCTATCTGCTTTTCCTTTACAATCAGAAGTAGTCCCGAACTCCCATAAAGAAATTCCTTCTGGAACATGTGAAGTTTTTGATTCACAATCTACTACACCATCCCAACCTCCAATATATGAAGCACTTCCGGAAGGAATATCTGCTTTTGTACTTGCAAGCGTAGTTGCCCGTACTAGCCTAGATATTAGATAGGGTAAATCCGCCTTTGAAAAAGTAGTATTTGCCCAACTTTCAATATTATCTCTTGTTATAAGTTTCACGTTTTATCTTTTTAATTTACAACTTTTTCAATTTTTTTTATAAACTCTCCACAACTCCACGCATTAATACAGGGCACAATGGTTTAATAGTATTTTTTAACTGCTCATTAATACGTTTACGTGTTTCCAACGTATGGTAAATGGTTACTATGGCTTCTTGTATTTTAATACTTGGAATAGGTAATTTTACATTACACATATCATCCCAATTGAATAGTTCTGTTGAACTTCCCCAAGAATTAAAACGCGCATAGCGGTCAAATTCAGACCGATAAAAAAATAAAAATAGATACGCTGGAATAAGTAAGTGAATGGAATCCTTCTTTACCCTAAACGCAGTGTTATTCCAACTAGTTAAAAAGGTTTCTTCAGTATTGTTGTAGCCTAATCCGACCTTGTCACCCATACGAGTCGTTCGACTATTGTAAACGAAATCACCTGGAGAAATCACATAAAACTTTTGTAGGTCTCTTCCTACATTATTAGCTTTTGTTGGCATAAACTGCTTGCTGTTTGAAACACCTCGAACATCATCGACACCATATTTCAAATTACTGTTTCGATGTTCAATCAGCTCAACAAAATCACCCAGTAATTTTGGTTCTTCTTTTTTTATTAAATCTTCAATATAGGTGTCGCAAATCAATTGCAAATCCTCTAAACTGTTTTCATAGGTTTTTTGGTTGGTAAGTAAGCCATTGTATAGCGCAACATATTTACGTTGTTCATTTATATTTGGGATTGGAATTTCAATTTCGCAAAGTCTATCATAATCTAAACTGGCACGCACACTACTATCGCTAATAAACCAACCATATCTGTCAGATTCTGGTCGTTGAAACCACATCATCATATATTCTGATAACAACTCGTTTTCATCTTTTGATTCAATAACTAAATAAGCCGGTGAAATAATTGCAGGTTCATTTTCAGTATAAAGAGCTAAACGAATGGTTTCATCTCTTCCAACTTGCATAGCAGAATAAGCAAACTGGCCTTTCTGAATGATTTTATACTTTGATAAATCAGTTCCAGAAACATTGGCAACAGAAGTCATAAAGTTTTTGGTGATATTTATTCCCAACAAATTAGTAACCGCTAAATCTTTGTTGCGATTATCAACCAATTGTATGTAGGCGCCCAACTGTTTAAAATTACTCATCTACTTCCTCATTTATGTTAGACAAAAGATTTGTAGATTTATCCTGTAACAGAATTTTCATTTGCGAAATGGCTATTTGGTTAAGTTTTAGTAAACGTTTGTTTTGCGGCAAACCATCATTGATAAATACTGCATTTAAATTTTCGAGATTGGCTAGACATACCAATTGGCTAATATTGGCATAATCACGCATATTTCCTTTTTCATTTGGGTTTTCGTCTTTCCATTGTTTTGCTGTTTTTCCAAAAAGTGCCATATTTAAAATATCTGCTTCATTGGCATACACAAATGAGATTTGTATTTTACTCAGGTTTTGAGGAATTAGGTTTTCTTTTATTGCATCAGTATGAATGCGGTAATTGATTTTTGCCAACTCTCTTTTGGCTGACCAGCCAACAAGTTTTTTTTCTTCTTCTTTTAATCGTTGAAATTCTTTTATAATATACAGTTCGAATTCAACGGAAATCCAACTAGCAAATTTAAAAGCTATGTCTTTATGGGCATACGTTCCACCATATCTTCCTGCTTTAACAATAAATCCTTTGGCGTTGGTTGTATTTACCCATTTTTGTGGAGAAAGTGTAAAGGCATTTAAACCCGCTTTATTTCTAAACCCCTCGAATTCGAGGGGTTTAAAATCTGGGTTATAAAGTGTTTCCCAAATACCTAAAAATTCAATAGTATTACGGTTACGCATCCAATTTGCAATAACAGCACTTGTATCATCCGTTTTATGTTTAGCAATATCAGTCAACGAAATATAATCTTGTTCATTGGTGTTGATTACGGTTATTTCACTTCCCTGAACTTCTATTTTTATATTTTTCTTACTCATAATTCGTATCCAAGGGTTTTGAACGCATTAATCAATTGCTCCTGTGACTCCTTTTCTTCCTGGATTAATACTTTAAATTCTTTTTGTATGCGTTTCATTTCGGTATCAAAGTCAATACCACTATCGCCATCTACAAATTCTATGTATTTACTTGGCACTAAAGAAAAGTCATTAGCTTCTATATCCTTAAAACTAGCAGATTTACAAAATTCAGGAATGTCTTTGTAAGTAGTTTTATAATCGGTTTGTTGCCAATTGTGATAATTTTCAGCTATATCTTTAATATCGTCAATTGACAATTCAATAAATTTCTTTTCGTATTCACTTCCCCAACGACGTAAATCCATAAATAGGATTTCTTTTTCACGATTACGGTAGCTTTTTTGTTTACCGTTAATTTCGGTCGTTCTTTCTTTTTTATTTTTATTGAGAATCCACAGCGTAACGCTAATATCAGTAGTATAAAACGTATTTCTTGGAATAATAATGATTGCTTCTACTAGGTTATTCTCTATTAATTTTCTTCTAATTTTATATTCTTCACCACCACCAGATAAGGCTCCGTTAGCCAATATAAAACCTGCAACACCATTTTCGGATAGTTTAGAAACCATATTCAAAATCCAACCATAATTAGCATTGCTTTTTGGAGGTACATCATAGCCTCTCCAACGTGGGTCGTCTAATAATTCGTTTTCAGCTCTCCAGTCTTTTTGGTTAAAGGGAGGATTTGCCATAATAAAGTCGGCTTTTAAGTCTTTATGTTGGTCGTTTGCAAAAGTATCTGCATCTTTTTCTCCTAAATTGGCTGAAATCCCGCGAATTGCCAAGTTCATTTTTGCCAGTTTAAAGGTAGTTTTGGTGTATTCCTGACCGTAAATTGATACTTCTTTTTTGTTACCTTGATGGTTTTCAATAAACTTGATAGATTGCACAAACATACCACCTGAACCACAAGCTGGATCATAGATGATTCCTTTGTATGGTTCAATTAATTCTGCAATTAAGTTTACAATTGTTTTTGGTGTGTAGAATTCTCCTTTTCCCTTTCCTTCTTTGATGGCAAATTTTCTTAAGAAATATTCATAAACTCTACCTACAATATCTTGTTCCTCATCTTCCAGGGTATTTATCTCATTTACTTTGTCAATTAATGAAGCTAGTTTTGTTCTATCTAAACCTAAACGAGAAAAATAATTGTCTGGTAATGCTCCTTTTAAAGCTGGGTTGTCTTTTTCTATGGTATGTAAGGCTGTGTCAATTTTTAATGCAATGTCATTTTGCTTTGCATTTTTACTTATAAAACTCCATCTTGAAATTTCTTCTAAAAAGAACACGTTTTTCATATTGTAGAATTCTTTCATTTCTACATATTTCACTTTCCCTTCAGCAATTAATTCAGCTTTGCGTTCTTCAAATTTATCGCTTGCAAATTTTAGGAATATCAATCCTAAAACAACGTGCTTGTATTCTGAAGGCTCTACTGAACCTCTTAATTTGTCGCAAGATTGCCAAAGTGTTTCTTCTATATTTTTTGATTTTGGATTTGGAGTATTTTGTTTTGCCATTATAGTTTTTAAATTCTGCTAATTTTTATGAGTATTTGTTAATGCTTGTCATTTGTTATTTAGAATAAAAACCATTAAAAATACATTGACATACTAACAGCAATTGACTGTTAG
>NZ_JBFHHX010000091.1:0-14401 GCF_041596795.1 Lutibacter sp. | reverse complement strand
GATTCACTTAATTTAAGAGAGTACGAACCGTCTAAAGAGAATTCGTTTAAATTTTCAGTTCCTTGATCACCACCAAATTCATCGGTTAAATCAATTTGTCCTAAATTAAAATAACTTAAACTAGTTGCCCAGGCACTTCTATCATCTATTTTATTTGCAAAGCTAAAACCTCCAACAAAAACATCGTTTGTAAGCTCTCTAAGCCAAGGTGTATAAACAACCCCAATTGAAAATTGAGATTTCATAAACGCAAATTTTGAGGCGTTCCAATGTTGCGAATAAGAGTCTGGTGATGTAGCAACACCAATATCTCCCATACCTCCGGCTCTAGCATCTGGCGCTATTAATAAAAACGGCGCAGCGGTTGTTATAGGGTTTGGATCATCTTGAGCATTACTTTTAAAAAAGGTAAGAACTATTATTAATACAAGAGTAATTTTTTTCATTATTATATATTTAACTTTACAAATATCTCAATTTCTTATTGAAGAATTACCAATTTTTCTACTTTTTGAGCAGAAATATTTGATGTTACTGCTTTCACTTTTAATTTATATACGTAAACTCCTTTTCCTATTTTGGATCCAAAATCATCTAACCCATTCCAAACCAAAGACCTACACAACCCTCCTTCTGTTATAACCGATTCATTAATTGTTTTTACTAATTTTCCTGAAACAGTAAAAATTTGCACTTGAACGTTTAATAATTCATTTGGTTTGTTATGATTAAACCAAAACTCTGTATAATTAACAAACGGATTAGGGTAATTTAAAACGTTTGTTAAAACCAATTCGCTATCATCAACTACAAAAAATGTAAACGTTGATTCTGAGTAATTATTGTAAGTATCCCATGCTTTTAGGGTTATTGTATGTAATCCTGGTTCTAAATTTTTAAATAAATAACTAACTTTTCCTTTTTTATAGGTGTTTAGTTCTGTCTCATAATAATCATTTAAAACAATTGGATTGGATTCGTCACCATCTAAAATGGCTATAATATCATGGTCAATAGCTGTTATTGAAGTATTTATTCCATTTTCATCTTCTAAAACTGCAATAAATAATGGTGATTCATTAGTATTTCCACCGTCAATAAAGCTTAAATCATTCATATACAACTGAATAGTTGGACCTTGAGAATCTTCTGGAGCATCCGTATTTATGCCGCCAATAGTTATATCTGCGTTGTATCCACCTTTATTAATTACATTATCCGTTGCATAAAAACTTAATTTTCCTTTTCCATAAGCTATTTTTATATCTTTTGGAGTAACAAAATCAAATTCAAATTGTCCATTTTCAACTTTAGATTTTCCCTTAAATATTTTACTTTCAATAACATCAAACTGCATTGTAATATTTTTATTATCGTTATCTAATGTTTCTTTAATAATTTCTTTATCAAAAACGGTAACATCTAATTCCCCATTAAAATCGTTTAAAACCTCTCCTAAATTATTTGTTACTTCACCAGTAAACTTTACATAAGATAATGCTTTAATTGTATCTTTAGATTGTTCCATAGCAACCCCGTTCATTGTTTTTAATTTAATATCAACGGTTGGTAATTTCATTTTCATAGCCGGATCTCCAATCATATAAATAAAGTACCGCTGAGATGTAGAAAAACTATTTTTTGTTTTCATTAATGCTTCTGCAATGGTATTATCTTCTCCGCTAAAATTTAATAAGTTTTTAACCAAAGCTTCATTAAAAGATTGTCCAACACTTATATAAATTTCTCTGGTTGTTGATATTAAAGATGAAGCTCCCCCTTCTGAATTCCACAATAAATATTCTCCAGCTGTACTATGACCCGGATTATCAAACCTTGAAAACTCGCAAGTTACAGTTACAAATAATGGCAATTTATATTCATTTGTTAACTCTTTTATTTCAGAAACGTTAAAAACCGACTCTGATGCCCATCCGTTTTCACCTCCGTGACCAAAGTAATTTACCATTACTGTACCAGATTCAATTGTATTTACAATATCTGTATTTACTGTTGGGTATTTATTTCCGCCTGATGTAGTAACCTGTTTATATGCATCTAAATAAATTTTATTTAAATTGAATAAGGGCTTTCGATTTGCAATTGTATCGGCAATTTTCTCCATATTTATTTGAAGCGTTTCTTCTCCTGTAGCATCAATATCATCTGCAATTAATGTTATATTTGAGTTCCAATCTCCGTAAGATTTTTTACCGTAGTATTGCAATAATTTATCTACAACTTGTTGTGCTTCTAATACATTTGAAACTGGTATTCTACCTGTTGCTATATCTTGTCTGTTATACGAACTTAAATCACCTTCATTACTATCCATCATTCCATAAAAATCATCCGTAACATAAGAAGATGCTAAATTAAAACTATCATAAGCTTCTACTACAGGAACAATATTGGTGTTACCTCCTATTCTATCCTTATAATCGTATGATGCGTCTCCAAATAAACAAACATATTTAATTTTATTGGTAGTAGCATTGTCGTATAAATGTTTAATAAAATCTCTAATTCCAGTTAAATCAGGTGAACCAGAAGCAAATTCATTATAAATTTCATCTATTGTTACCACTTTGGAAATTAGGTTTGAATTTTCTGAATGATAATCAGCTAAACGCTGTGCTTGAGATTCTAACGTTTTTGAGGTTACTACTAAATAATCGATATTTTTTAGCTGATGTAAATTTTGATTTGCAATTGCATTGCTTTCAATTACTGTTGGCTTAAAATAATCATTTTCGTTCAACGCTATATATTCTTCTAAAGTTCCTCCGTTTACCTTAAAGGTAAAATTTGAGTTTGAAGATTGATTTGAAATAATTTTTGGATTTAAAAAATCGGTAACATTCCAAACTTGATAAATTTGGTTAGAATTTTCAATCGAATATTCATACAAACCTGTATTATTTGCAACATCAAAATTTCTAAAAGAAAACTGACTACCACTAGCTTTTAATTTTTTACTTCCAATTATCTCAATATAATCTAAGTAAGCCCTTGCTGTTGGATTTCCACCATTATTATAATACAAAGCAACCTTTACAGAATTTCCTGAAGCCGAAACAGTATTGCTGCTTTCTACGCCAATAGCATCTGTTAAACCACTAATTGCAGGAAAACTAATTGTTGAAAAACTTTGGCTATTTACAGAAACGCTCATACTTGAAGTTAAACCAGAACTTGCAACACTTCTAACTCTTACAAAAATGGGTTCTAACTCGTTAATATTTTCAAAAGGAATTGAATAAGATCGTGTTGTTTCAACTCCAAAAGTATCGCCTAACCATTGTTGCCCTGCACTGTACAAGTTAATTAAATCTTGCTCAAAAAAAACAAAATCATTAAACGTAGTTATTTGATTACTTGTAGTAGAAGTAATAGCAGATTGAGATTCAATTCGTTTCCCTTGCTCATCACCAACATTTAAAAAATAATACGCTTTTTCGCTGTAGATATTATATTTATGCCTTGAATTGTATTTAGAGGCTGTATCCTTCTCCCAAACATGTGGTCCTATTGCATAAAAAAGAATATAATCATCACTATCAAATTTTAAATCTGCCTCTCCACTAACGTAAATTCCATTTTCTTGTAAATCTGCTGCACGGGTTCCACTGTTTAAAACAGGTAATAAACCTCCACCATTTCCAAAAATTCGTATTGTTTTCGGATTTAAATTTTTAGTGTCAACACCTAATTTTTGCAAAAATGATTTATCAATTTTAAAAACACCTGTAGTATCTACAGCAAATTTATACCAACTACCGGTGGCTAATACGGAATTTTCTACAACAGCATCTTTTAAATTTTTATTAGAAACCTGACTTAAATTATAGTTTAAATTAAAAGATTTTAATCTTTTAATAACATTTCCTTCAAAAATATAAGGAATAACATTTAGAATAATATTAGACTCATCTCGCTGATTTACAACATTTAGCTGCACATCTAATTCATTTGAAAATTTAAAATTCTTCACAAATTGATTTTCACTAAAAGGAATGCTTTCATATACCGCATTTGTAACAGAAAACGAGCTAACTTCAACACCTTTATCCACACTCCATGTTTGGTTAAAAGTAGGAATCAAATCTTCATTTAAAGTATTATTTGTTATTAGGCTTGTTTTTGTAGTATTTGATATAGAAATTGCAAAACTTACATTATCATTCCATTCCAATAAAAAACTTTTTGAAACATTTTTTTGAGCCCAAAGCGAATTTAATCCAAAAATAAAAAGCGCTATAAAATAAATTTTGTATTTTTTCATCAAATTATAAACGATAATAATTGATTGTTATTTTTATATAATGCAACATTACATATAATAATGTTGAAAAACAATCGTTAGAATAAAACATAATTAAAATTTTTGTTGTAAAAAAATTATTTTAATGTAAATTGCGACACATTAAACCCTACTTAATATTAAAATGAATATGAAAAATATTTTTAATGTTACTAAGTTTTTATTATTAGGAATTATTAGCATAGCTATTGTTAGTTGCCATAATAGATCCAGTAACAATTCATCATCACTAACTGGCTGGAGTTCAAAAGATAAAAGTTCTGGAGGATTTTCTTCAAACACTAACTATAAAGGCCAACAAGCGCCTCCTGGAATGGTATTAATTGAAGGTGGTTCTTTTACTATGGGACAAGTACAAGATGATGTTCTATTTGATTGGAACACTACTCCTGTGCAACAACAAGTACGATCTTTTTATTTAGATGAAGCCGAAGTTACAAACTCTGAGTACCTATTTTATTTAGAATGGATGGAAAAAGTATTCCCTCCTAGCGATCCTAGATATGCAGATATTTACCAATCTGCAGTTCCAGACACATTAGTTTGGAGAGATGTTTTAGGTTTTAACGAATTACTTACAGAAAATTATTTAAGACATCCTGCGTATGCAGATTATCCAGTTGTAGGTGTTAGTTGGGTACAAGCAAATCAATATTGCAAATGGAGAACCAATATGGTTAATGAAAAAATATTGATGGATAAAGGGGTTTTAAATCCATTATTTAAATCAGATACATTACTAATTCAAGGTCAAAATCATTTTAACACAGATGCTTATTTAGAAAATCCTAACTTACTTTTTAATGGTGATTCAACTATTTATAATAAAGGACTTCCTAGTAATGTAGCAAGAAAAAAAGGAGAAGCTAGACCTTCAAGAGATGAATTTACAGGAAGACACGTAAAAGTTTCTGATGGAATTTTAAGTACTAAATTTAGACTTCCTACAGAAGCTGAATGGGAATTTGCAGCAAAAGCTATTGTTGAAAATAGAGAATATAACAACATTAGAGGAAGAAAAAAATACGCTTGGGATGGAAAATATACCAGAAATAAATCAAAACGTTATAAAGGAGACCAATTAGCTAACTTTAAACAAGGAAAAGGAGATTATAGCGGTGTTCCTGGTTGGAGTAATGATGGTGCAGATATTACCATTTCAGTAAAATCTTACGATCCTAATGCCTTTGGTTTATACGATATGTCTGGAAACGTTGCAGAATGGGTTGCAGACGTTTATAGACCAATAATTGATAATGATGCTAATGATTTTAATTATTTTAGAGGTAACATATTTACTAAAAAAATGATTGATGCTGAAGGAAAAGTTGTTATGGTTGATGATAATTCGGTTGAATTTGACACTTTAGACAATGGTAAATTAATTGCTAAAGAATTACCTGGAAGCATAAAATACGTACCTGTTACAAAGCGTGATGCTTATATGCGTAATAATTATGAAAAAGCATATAACGTTGATGCAAAAGATGGTGATTTGGCTTCTACAAAATTATACAACAAAAATGAAGACGAATTAGAAAGTAAACCAAGAATGTATAACTCACCTATTAAACCAAGAGTAATTGGAGAAAGTGGTTTGTTAATGCAACAGTATGATGTAGAAAAGAGAAATACTTTAATTAGTGATAAATCACGCGTATTTAAAGGAGGTTCTTGGAAAGATAGAGAATATTGGTTAGATCCTTCACAAAGAAGATATTTACCTGAATATATGGCCACTAACTATATTGGTTTTAGATGCGCTACAGATAGATTAGGACCAATGACTTACAAAAGAAGAAAACCAACTACAACAAAAGTGAACTATTAATTTTTGTTAAATAAATTTATTGACCTCACTAATTTTTTAGTGAGGTTTTTTTTATCTTTAAATTATGAAAATAGAACAATTATATCAGCTTTTTTTAGAGAGCTCTTTAGTGGATACTGACACAAGAAAAATTAGAAAAGGAAGTATCTTTTTTGCTCTTAAAGGAGACAGTTTTAATGGAAATTCTTTTGCTTTAAATGCTTTAGAAAATGGCGCTGGATATGCGGTAATTGATGAGGAAAAATACAATATACATCCTAATACAATTTTAGTTTCTAATGTTTTAGAAACACTTCAAAAACTTGCAAATTACCACAGAAAACAATTAAACACTCCAATCATTTCTTTAACAGGTAGTAATGGTAAAACAACTACAAAAGAATTGATAAATGCTGTGTTATCAAAAAAATACAAAACTACAGCTACCATAGGTAATTTAAACAATCATATTGGAGTGCCTTTAACCCTTTTATCCATAACATCAGCAACAGAAATTGGTATTGTTGAAATGGGTGCAAATCATATAAAAGAAATTGAAACATTGTGCAACATAGCCGAACCAAACTATGGCTATATTACAAATTTTGGAAAAGCTCATTTAGAAGGATTTGGCAGTGTTGAAGGTGTTATAAAAGCAAAATCTGAATTGTATAATTTTTTAAGAAGTACTAATGGTATTGCTTTTGTAAATGCTGATGATAACCTTCAAATAAAGCAATCGGAAGGAATTAAAACTATTAACTTTAGTGAGAACGATATAAAATTTGTTGAAGCAAATCCGTTTGTAAAAGTTAATTTTAAAGGTATAGAAATTACTAGTAAGTTAATTGGTAAATATAATTTTAACAATATTGCTGCAGCTATTGCTATAGGTAACTATTTTAATGTTTCTATTGAAAAAATTAAAGAAGGAATTGAGAATTACACACCATCTAATAATAGATCTCAAATTATTGATAAAGGAACAAATAAAATTATTTTAGACGCCTATAACGCAAACCCAAGTAGTATGACTTCTGCTCTTGAAAACTTTAATCAATTAAAAGACAGTTCAAAAATAGTTTTTTTAGGAGATATGTTTGAATTGGGAAAAGATAGCTTTATAGAACATCAAAAAATTGCGGATTTAGTAAATTCTTATCAGTTTAAAGAAGTGTATTTAATAGGAAAAGCATTTTCTACAACAAGTGCAAAAAATGCTTTTATTTATGATAGTTTTGAAACTTTTAAAGCTTCAAAAAACAAATTAAATATTAATAATGCTACAATTCTAATTAAAGGTTCACGAGGAATGGCTTTAGAAAGAATTTTAGACTTGTTCTAATTTTAGTTTTTCTTGGTGGTATTCAATAAGACCGTCAATTGGTCTTCTTACCACTTTACCTAAAACAATTCTGTAATAATTGGCAACATCTTCTATAATGTCTTTAGCAAAAAAAGCTATAGACCCAACAAAATGTACTGGTACATGTTCACTTTCTTGATAAGTTAAAACTCTGTTTTTAAAGAAATCTACAATACCTGCTCTAAGTACTTTATTAAAGTAAGCTGTACGCTCATTTTTTAATAAAAACTCAGCAAATGTTGCTAAATAAGCATTTGGATTTTCTTCCTTATAAATATTTCTTTTTATAGTATCTGCATCCAAATCAAATTGTTCTTCAAAAAGTTTTGCTTCTTTTTTAGGCATTTTTCCGTAATAATAATCTTGAATTAATTTTTTTCCAAAATAATTACCACTGGCTTCATCCATTAAAATGTACCCTAAAGATGCAACTCTAGTTTCAACATTTTTACCATCAAAATAGCTACTGTTAGATCCTGTTCCTAAAATACAAACAATTCCTGGTGTTGTAGTTACTGCATACACCGCTGCAAAAGTATCTTCTTTTACTGTAACTTTAGCATTAACAAAAAATGATTCAAATATAGACTTTAAAAGTGCAGTCATTCTTTCAGTTCCGCAACCGGCACCGTAAAAATAAACTTCTGTTACTTGGTCTTTACAATTTGATATTTCTTCATTTTCTAACATTCGTCCCATTATGGAATCGTCATTTAAAATTTCAGGATTTAATCCATTGGTTCTTGTTTTGAAAACCTGATTTCCAGATGTATCTAAACAAATCCAATCTGCTTTTGTAGAACCTCCGTCTGCTATTAGAATCATTTTTTAATATATATTTTTATTGATAATTAATTACTTTACGTTAGCAATGTAAGTAGCTAAATCAACTAATTTAGTTGAGTAACCAAACTCATTATCATACCAAGAAACTAATTTAAAGAAATTATCGTTTAAGGCAATACTAGCTTCAGCATCAAATACAGAAGTCATAGATTCTGATACGAAATCTTGAGAAACTACAGCTTCTTCAGTATATCCTAAAACACCTTTTAAATCTCCTGATTCAGAAGCTGCTTTTAAAGCTGCTTTTACTTCATCCCAAGATGCTGCTTTTTTAGTTCTAACAGTTAAATCTACTACAGATACATCTGGAGTTGGAACTCTAAATGACATACCAGTTAATTTTCCGTTTAATTCAGGAATTACTTTTCCAACAGCTTTTGCAGCTCCAGTTGAAGAAGGAATAATATTAGCTAAAGCACTTCTACCACCTCTCCAGTCTTTTCTTGAAGGACCATCAACAGTTAATTGAGTTGCAGTTGTAGCGTGTACAGTTGTCATTAAACCTTCAACAATTCCAAAGTTATCATTAATAACTTTAGCTAAAGGTGCTAAACAGTTTGTAGTACAAGAAGCATTAGATACAATTGTATTTGCTGCTGTAATTTCTTTATTGTTTACACCCATTACAAACATTGGGGCATCAGCTGAAGGTGCAGAAATTGCAACTTTTTTAGCTCCAGCAGTAATATGTTTTCCAGCTCCTTCTAATGAAGTGAAAATACCTGTACAGTCTAATACGATTTCTGCTTGTACAGCATCCCATTTTAAATCTTCTGGATTACGTTCAGCAGTAATTCTAATTTCTTTACCGTTTACAACTAAGTTTCCGTTTACAACCTCAACAGTTCCGTTAAATTTACCGTGTACTGAATCGTATTTTAATAAGTAAGCTAAGTGATCTACATCTAATAAATCATTAATTCCTACTACTTCAATGTTTGGTCTTTCCATTGCAACTCTAAATGCAATTCTACCTATTCTACCAAATCCGTTAATTCCAATTTTAATTGTTGACATTTTTATCGTTTTATTTATTAATCAATTATTTATACTGAAGTTATTTCAGCAACTTTTAGTAATTCTTCGTTAATATCGTGGTTCATTTTAATAGCTTTATTAAAACCTACAGAAGTTACTTCGTTGTTTGTAATACCAACCATAACTCCAGAAGTTCTATCTAGTAATGCCTCTACTGCTGCAACACCCAATCTACTTGCTAAAACTCTATCATAACAACTTGGAGAACCACCACGTTGCATATGTCCTAATACTGATACTCTAATATCGTAAAAAGGATATTTTTCTTTAATAAAATCGGCTAATTCAAATACGTTTTTACCAATTTTATCACCTTCAGAAACCACAACTAAACTAGATGTTTTTCCTTTTTCTCTACTTTTGTCTAGAGATTCTACCAACCTGTCTAAACCTAAGTTTTTCTCTGGAATTAAGATTTCCTCAGCTCCTGCCCCAATCCCGGCATTTAAAGCAATAAACCCAGCGTCACGCCCCATTACTTCAATAAAAAATAATCGGTTATGTGAACTTGCTGTATCTCTAATTTTATCAATTACTTCAACTACTGTATTTAAAGCAGTGTCATAACCTATTGTGTTATCAGTTCCATAAATATCGTTATCAATAGTTCCTGGAATTCCTACTACTGGAAAATTAAATTCTTCAATAAATTTTAATCCTCCTGTAAAAGTACCATCACCACCAATAATAACTAACGCACCTACTCCAGCTTTTTTAAGATTTTCGTATGCTTTAGCTCTTCCTTCTTTGGTTCTAAACTCTTCAGATCTTGCAGATTTTAAAATTGTACCTCCTCTGTTTATAATATTACTAACATGGCGAGCCGAAAGAGATTCCATATCTCCTTCTATTAAACCTTGGTATCCTCTATAAACACCAATACAATCTACTCTATAATATGTACATGCTCTAACAACGGCACGTATGGCAGCATTCATACCTGGCGCATCTCCACCAGAAGTTAAAACTGCTATTTTTTTAATTGGTTCATTCATTACTTAAAATTATTGTTCAAAGGTACTTTTTAATGCTATTTTTTCCTACAATCGCTACCAATATTCACTAAAACGATTTCGATAAGAAAACCTTGCTAAATCACATTTTTTCAGCATTTTAAATATATTTTTAATTTTAAAATGCATACAAAAATAACAATTTATACTTGATAATAGAAATATATCCAAACTATACTTTATTAAACATAAAAAACTCCTAATAGCTTAGGAGTTTTTTTTAAAATTCAGATTGTTTTATAAATATTACTGATTACTATATAATTTTGTTAATTAACCTTAAAAATAAATGATGTTAATGTATCTAATTCAATGTTAAAAAACCCTATTCCATCTTTTACAATAAGTTTAGTTTTGTATTTTTTATACAGTTGATCTTGCAGTGTATAAGTTCCATCATTCAACCCCCATTCTTTAATAATTGCTGGTGGAATTTGAAGATCTAAATCATAATTAACCATTGCATCAAAATTTGCAACAATAATTAATTTTTCTTTTTCAGACCATCGAACAAATGAAAATACTTTATGGGTATAGTTAAATACATTTTGACGATTATAACTATGAATTTCGGCGTATTTCCCCATTAAGGCATCACTATTAATGGTGAAATTTAACAACCGCTTATAAAAATCTCGAAGTTCTTTTTCTTGAGGTGTTGAAGAACCTCCATCAAACTTTTTATTATTCATCCAACGTTGATGTGTTGGAACACCTACATAATCAAATATTGAAGTTCTGGTTGGCGAACCAAAACCTGCTTTTTCAGCTCCAGGCTCTCCAACTTCTTGTCCAAAATAAATCATAGTAGGTGAAGTACTAATAGTTGCCGAAACCACCATTGCTGGTTTTCCTTTTTCTGCTGATCCTGCAAAATCTGGACTTGCAATACGTTGCTCATCATGATTTTCTAAAAAGTGCAACATATTGTGCTCAATATCAGCTTTGTAATCTTGAATCCCAATAATATGATCTGTCCAACCATGACCTTGCATAATATTTTTTATAGTATCATATAAAGCAACTTTATCGTATAAATAATCCATTTTCCCTTTACGAATATAATCTCTATACATATCTGGATTGTATACTTCTGCCAATAAAAAAGCATCTGGATTTACCATTTTTATAGATGAATTCATATAACTCCAAAATTCAACAGGAACCATTTCTGCCATATCATATCTAAAGCCATCCACACCTTTTTGGGTCCAGTACAAAGCAATATCTCTAAATTTTACCCAAGAACTTGGTACTTTTTTATCTTTCCAAAACTCAAAATGTGCTTTATAATCTTTACTATCAAAACCTTCTGGTAATTCATCAAAATCTTTACGTCCATCAGGACTTACACCATAATTAATTTTTACAGTTTCGTACCAATCGTTAATATTAGGTTGCGATAAACGAGAACCATTTCCTGTCCATTTTGCAGGAATCTCTTCAAACTTACCATCAGCTAAAGCTTGTTTTTCTCCTCCTAAAGGTAAATAGCCATGTTCCCAAAACGGAACTTTAAAAGCTTCTCCAGGATTGTAATAAAAATTATTATCTACGTGATACTGAACAGTTTTATCGTCTGTTGCCCCAAAACTTTTAACACCTGCAGGATTTGTTTTTCCTTCATAATTACGAGCTACGTGATTAGGAACTATATCAATAATTACTTTTAAACCTATTTTATGAGTACGTTTAATTAACGCTTCAAATTCTTGCAATCTGTTTGCTGGATTTACCGCTAAATCTGGATTTACATTGTAGTAATCTTTTACTGCATATGGTGAACCTGCGCGCCCTTTTACAATATCTGGATCGTCGTTAGATATACCAAATTCTGTATAATCTCTAATTACATCATGATGAGGCACACCTGTATACCAAATATAGGTAACTCCTAAATCTTTTATTTCTTGAAGGGCTTTCTCAGTAAAATCGTTAAATTTTCCTACGCCATTTTCTTCTATCGTTCCCCAAGGTTTATTGGTTGTGTTTGTATTTCCAAACAAACGTGTAAAAACCTGATAAACAACTTCTTTTTGATTTTTTTTAATTTCCATAGTTTGTTGTTCTTCCTTTTTTTCTTGTTTACAAGCTGCTAAAATAATAAATAGACTTGCAAAACCTCCTATGATTGTTTTTTTCATAATATTTTATTTTTTAATCAAGCTTATTGCAAAACCTCCGCCTGGAGCTAACAGAAAAGTTTGTTTTGATTTATTGGAAATTTCTAATTTTTTAATATTTATTGAAGTTGGATTTTTATCCCAATCTGCATCTTTTCCATCTTCATAAATTGTTGCTAAATATGTAGTGTTTGGACTTAAAAAACTAAAATCAATCTCCATTGTTCTTGCATTTTCATCGGTAATTCCACCTACAAACCAATTTTCTGATGTTCTTTCCTTTCTAGCAATGGTAACAAAATCGCCTATTTCGCCGTTTAAAACTTTTGTTTGTTGCCAATCTACCCCTACATCTTTTATAAATTGAAATGCAGGATTTCCTTCGTAATTTTCAATTAAATCTGCTGCCATTTGAATTGGGCTGTAAATAACCACATACAAAGCCAATTGCTGAGCTATGGTAGTATTTACTTGATTTTCCTTTTTCCATTTATCAAATTTAATATCAAAAATTCCAGGAGTATAATCAATTGGTCCTGCCAACATTCTTGTAAAAGCAACAATTGGTAAATGTTCTGCTGGATTTCCACCATCACTTGCCCAAGCATTAAATTCTTGTCCGCGCAAACCTTCTCTAGAAATTGTATTTGGATAGGTTCTTCGTAAACCAGTATCTTTAATTGGTTCGTGCGCATTAATTGCCACTTGGTATTTAGCAGCTTTAATTACGGCATTGTTATACTGATTTACCATATACTGCCCGTGATGATATTCTCCTTTTGGTAATATTTTACCTACATAACCAGTTTTTACTGCGTGAATTCCTAAACTTTGCATTAATGCATACGCTGTATCTTGCTGTTTTTCATAAGTTTTAGTTGCAGCAGAAGTTTCGTGGTGCATAATAATTTCAACACCTTTTTCTTTTCCGTAACGTACTACTTCTTTTAAATCATAATCAGGATAAGGAGTTACAAAATCAAACACACCTTCTCTATCTTCAAAACCAATCCAATGTTCCCAACCGGTGTTCCAGCCTTCAACCAACACAGCGCCAATATTATTTTTTGCTGAAAAATCTATAAAAGCTTTTGCATTTTCAGTAGTTGCACCGTGTTTTCCATGTGGTTTTAATTCAGTTGTATGCGAAGTCATATCTTGCTGAGCACTCATATCCCAAGTAGATTTTCCTAAATGCATTTCCCACCAAATTCCCATATATTTTGTTGGTTTAACCCAAGAAGAAACATCGCCTAATTTATTTGGTTCATTTAAATTTACAATTAACTTAGATTCAATTAATTCGCCTGCTTTTTCAGCAATTTGAATGGTTCTCCAAGGTGTTTCAAAAGGAACAGTTCTAGCCACTTTATAATCTCTATTAGCAGAACCTACCAATCCGCTAATCATTGTAAAATTAGTGGTATCTACTTTTAAAGTCATATCTGCATAATCAATTAATGCAGCTTCGTGAAAACTTAAATGCAAACCGCTTTCGGTTTTCATAGTTACTGGAGTATTTACAGCGTTTATTGGAATAAAAGTTTGCCCTAAATCAGGATGATTTGCTTTTGATAATGCATCTATTTTTGAAAAATTGGTAGTACTAAATAAATGCTCGTAAATATCCCAATCTCCTGGTGTCCACCAAACTTTATGATCTCCAGTTAAATTAAACTGTGTATTTTCATCGGTAATAAATACTTCCTTTAAATTTTCCTGTTCAGGAAACTCATATCTAAAACCAATTCCATCATTAAAAACTCTAAAAATAATGTTTAGTTTTCTTTTTAATTCTGATGTTTCTTGTAGTTCAATTTTTAACTCATTATAATTATTTACAACATCTAATTGTTCTCCCCAAGGCATTTGCCAAGTTTC
>NZ_JBFHHX010000090.1:0-14604 GCF_041596795.1 Lutibacter sp. | reverse complement strand
TTTAAAGAATCCGGATTTAAAAATTCTTTAAAATCTTTGTCTTTGTAACTATCCGGTGCTTCATCAGTAAACAATCTATCGTAAACTCTAACTTCACTTTTTAAAGCGTGTTTTATAGAAACCCAATGTAAGGTTCCTTTTACTTTACGTTTACTAGCTTCAGTGCCACTTCCACTTAAAGAATCCTCATCATATGTACAATGTATTTCAGTAATATTTCCATCGACATCTTTTACAACACTTTCACCTTTTACAATATAGCCGTTTTTTAAACGCACTTCTCTACCTAAAGAAAGTCTAAAGAATTTTTTATTAGCATCCTCTTTAAAATCTTCCTGCTCAATATATAATTCTCTGCTAAAAGGCACTTCTCTAAATCCAGCACTTTCATCTTCCTGGTTATTTTCAGCTTGTAACCATTCCTCTTTTCCTTCAGGATAGTTGGTAATAACTAACTTTACTGGGTTTAAAACCGCCATAACACGCGGAGCTGTTTTATTTAAATGGTCTTTAATACAAAACTCTAACAAAGCTACATCAGTAACATTATCGCGTTTTGCAATACCTGCTATTTCACTAAAATTACGAATAGATTCTGGCGAATAACCTCTTCTACGCAAACCTGAAATGGTTGGCATACGCGGATCATCCCATCCTGTAACAATCTTTTCTTCAACCAATTGCAATAATTTTCGCTTACTCATTACAGTATAGCTTAAATTTCTACGAGCAAATTCACGTTGTTTAGGGCGTAATTTATCGGCTTCAACCACCTGATCTAAATACCAGTCATATAAATCTCTATGACTTTTAAACTCAAGCGTACAAATAGAGTGCGAAATTTGTTCTATATAATCACTTTCACCATGCGTCCAGTCGTACATTGGGTAAATACACCAATCATTACCCGTTCTGTGGTGATGTCTCTTTAAAATTCTATACATAATTGGGTCACGCATATGCATATTGGTATGTTTCATATCAATTTTTGCACGCAACACATGTGAGCCCTCTTCAAACTCTCCATTTTTCATTTTCAAAAACAGCTCCAAGTTTTCTTCTATAGATCTATTTCTATTCGGACTATCAGTTCCTGGTTCTGTTGGCGTTCCTTTTTGCGCCGCCATTTGTTCAGAAGTTTGATCATCAATATATGCCTTTCCTTCTTTTATAAACTCAAGTGCCCAATTATACAATTGTTGAAAATAATCTGAAGAATACAATACCTGATCCCATTGAAAACCTAACCACTGCACATCCTGCTGAATAGAATCCACATATTCTTGCTCTTCTTTAGCCGGATTTGTATCGTCAAAACGCAAATTAACCGGCGCATTGTACTTTAAACCCAATCCAAAATTTAAGCAAATTGATGCTGCATGACCAATGTGTAAATACCCATTTGGTTCAGGTGGAAATCTAAAACGTAGTTTTTCCTTTGGTAATCCATTGGCTAAATCTTCTTCAATAATTTGTTCTAAAAAATTTAGCGACTTCTTTTCTTCACTCATAATTTCAATAATAAGCTACAAAAATATTGTTTTTTTTCGGCAAATCAACAAAAAATAAGCATCTGCATAAAAGTTAAGTTGTTTAAATAAAATTTGGGCGTTTCCCTTCGGGTCGGGCTGTACGTTACAAGTCCTCGCTATTGCTGTGGGCTTTTCACTGCCATCCCTAACGCAATTTTGAATTTATGGTTAAAAATTAATAAAAACGTAATAATACTAAGCAGTTTTAAAACTTAAATTCTTAGTTTCCTAAGTCATTTTAAAAATAGTATAGCACATTTAAAAACCTCACCCAATTAAACACATTGCAATAAAACCCCTACTTTGTTAATACAATAAAATAATATTTTAATTATAATTTTTCAATTGTTAATCGTTAATTTGCAGCATCAATTTATAAAAATGGGTACAATAAAAGTTACAAACATCCGCGTATTTGCATATCATGGTTGTTTAGTTGAAGAAGGAAAAATTGGATCAGATTACCGTGTAGATTTAAAAGTAAAAGCCGATTTATCTAAAAGTGCTATATCCGATAATTTAGAAGACACCGTAGATTATGTGCATTTAAACAAAATTGTAAAACAAGAAATGGCTATTCGTTCTAAATTATTAGAAGAAGTAGCAAAGCGTATTTTAGATAGAATTTTGATAGAAATACCTATTGTAAAACAAGCTCAGGTAGCAGTATCAAAGTTAAACCCACCAATTGGCGGAAACGTAGCCATGGTAACTATTGAAATGAAAAAAAACAGATAATGGTTTTTTAAGCATTAATTACAAATGATAAATTAAGAATTTGTAATCTATCATTAATATTTATAGTTTATCAAGTCTATAATTCCCACTTTTAGGACTAAGACAATTTGCATAATAAATATTAAAAAAAAACTTGCCAACTTATTAAAATTAGTTAAATTTGCAATCCAAATAAGGCGTCGTGGCCGAGTGGCTAGGCTGGGCTCTGCAAAAGCTCCTACAGCGGTTCGAATCCGCTCGATGCCTCAACAAAAACCCAAGCAATTGCTTGGGTTTTTTGATTTTTTTAACATTTTCTTACGCATTTTTTAGTGTATCTTTGAAAAATTAGATTTTTAACTAAATTCAGCCTTAAAAAGGCAAAATTTTAGTTATTTTTAACATATTTCAACTTTTATGACCATTTACCCTATAGAAACAGGCAACTTTAAACTAGATGGAGGTGCTATGTTTGGTGTAGTTCCAAAAACCATTTGGCAACGCACAAATCCGGCCGATGCAAATAATTTAATTGATATGAGTTTGCGTTGTATGCTTATTGAAGATGGTAACAGACTTATATTAATTGATACAGGAACAGGAAACAAACAATCCGATAAATTTTTTGGCTATTACTATTTTTTTGGAGATTTCTCTTTAGATAGTTCATTAGCAAAATACGGTTTTCATAGAGATGATATTACCGATGTTTTTTTAACTCATCTACATTTCGATCATTGCGGTGGCGCAATTCAATGGAATAAAGATAAAACTGGGTACGAACCTGCTTTTAAAAATGCAAAATTTTGGAGTAATAAAAATCATTGGCAATGGGCTTCCGAGCCAAATATTAGAGAAAAAGCATCTTTTTTAAAAGAAAATATAAATCCTATTGAAGCTAGCCGACAATTAAATTTTATAAATCTTCCAACTGGAGATTTTGCCCAAAATACCGAACTCGGTTTCGATATTCTATTTGCAGATGGCCATACCGAAAAACAAATGATTCCACACATTCATTATAAAGGAAAAACCATTGTTTTTGTGGCAGATTTATTACCTACAGTTGGCCATATTCCATTAGCATATGTTATGGGTTATGATACAAGACCCTTATTAACAATGAATGAAAAAGCTAAATTTTTAAACAAAGCGGCCGACAACAATTATCTTTTGTTTTTAGAGCACGATGCAACCAATGAATTGTGCACACTAAAACATACCGAAAAAGGAGTACGATTAAACGAAACATATAAATTTAACGAAATTTTTAATTAACATTATTTTACAATGAAAATATTTAAACACACCTATCTGGTAGCAGTAGCTACATTAACTTTAGCAAGTTGTGGTTCTGTTAAAAATATGGCTGTTCCAACAATGGATACCGCTGTAAATATAACATCACCTAAATTAGGAATAATTACAGAAGAACAGTCAAATCATTGGGCGCATGCTGATTTAGCAACTGATACCATTCCCGGAATGAGCTTAGATAAAGCTTATAAATTTTTAGAAGGAAAAAAAGGAACTACAGTAATTGTAGGTGTAATAGATTCTGGAATTGATATTGAACACGAAGATTTAAAAGATGTTCTTTGGACCAATACAAAAGAAATTCCTGGTAATGGAATTGATGATGATAAAAATGGATATATTGATGATATTTATGGATGGAATTTTTTAGGTGGAAATGGTGTTGCCGCTCCTGAACAATTAGAAATCACTCGT
The DNA here is from genome assembly GCF_041596795.1 of Lutibacter sp. Classification (GTDB taxonomy): domain Bacteria; phylum Bacteroidota; class Bacteroidia; order Flavobacteriales; family Flavobacteriaceae; genus Lutibacter. The sequence goes on along the minus strand of NZ_JBFHHX010000090.1, from coordinate 10,624 downwards.
TTATTAGCTCCTTTATATGCTCGTTTTAATGGAAAAAGTGCAGATGAAATTAATGATGATGAAAAAGCTGATTTTGAAAAATATGAAGAGTATTTAAAAGGATACAATGCTTCAGGATCACGATTTTTTCAACAAATGGATCGTTTAACTCAAATTGATGAGCATTTTACAGCGGTTAAAACATTTTTAGGAAAAGATGAATTCACTATTGAAGATTTACAAGCTGCACAAACTGATGATCAAGAATTACAAGCAAAAATTGGAGATATTGCTAGTTTGCTAGGAAGAGGTTTTGGTGAAAAAGAGTTTTATGAATACTACGAAACTCAAAAGAAAAACAAAAATTACGATTTTGATTTTGACGGAAGAGCAATTGTTGGAGATAACCCAGAAGATATTACCGACGTTGTTTATGGAAACGGAAATGTAATTGGTTCAAAAGATGAGGAATCTCACGGAACACATGTAGCTGGAATTATTTTAGCAACAAGAGACAATGGAATAGGAATGCAAGGTGTTGCAACTAATGCAAAATTAATGTCGGTTAGAGCTGTGCCAGATGGCGATGAACGTGATAAAGATGTTGCTTTAGCAATCAGATATGCTGTTGATAACGGAGCCAAAGTTATTAATATGAGTTTTGGTAAAAACTATTCACCAAACAAAGAATGGGTTTTTGACGCTTTTAAATATGCTGAAAAACACGACGTGTTATTAGTTCATGCAGCTGGAAACGATAATAAAGATATTGATGTGAAACCAAACTGGCCAAATGATTCTGAAGATAAAATGGTAGAATATGTAGACAATGTATTAACAGTTGGTGCAATGAGCGTTAATTATGATCAAAATTTACCTGCAAATTTCTCAAACTACGGAAAACTAAATGTAGATGTTTTTGCGCCTGGAGTTCAAATTTACTCTACAATTCCTAATAACGAATATGCAAAATACAACGGAACTTCAATGGCTTCGCCAGAAGTTGCAGGTGTTGCTACATTGGTAAGATCTTATTATCCTCAATTATCTGCAAGTCAGGTAAAACATATAATTATGAATTCTGGAACTAAAATAGATATGGAAGTACTAGTTCCTGGAGAAAATGGCAAAAAAGCCTATTTTTCTGCATTATCTGTTTCAGGAAACGTAGCAAATGCTTATAACGCTTTAGTTTTAGCTGATAAAATGGTAAACGGAAAATAAAATTATAATTTTCTGTTAAAAAGCACACTCCAAAAGGGTGTGCTTTTTTGTTTTATAGCGTTATAAGTTATATTGCGCCGTTTAATATATGTTACAATGAAAAAATCCCTGCTTTTACTACTTTTTATCTTTTCAATTAGTGTTTCTTCACAAAACAATACAACTTATTGGCAACAACATGTAAATTATAAAATGAATGTTGATTTTAACGTAAATACCTTTCAATACAAAGGAACACAACAATTAGCATACACCAATAATTCACCCGATGAGTTGCAGCATGTATTTTATCATTTGTTTTACAATGCATTTCAACCAGGAAGTGAAATGGATGCGCGTTTACAAACTGTTCCAGATCCAGATGAAAGAATGGTAACAAATGTTGGAACAAAATTTAACCCAAAATACGAAAGCAGAATATCAAAATTAAAACCAAATGAAATAGGCTATTTAAATGTACTTTCGCTTAAAGAAAACGGCAAAACTGTTGAATATTCTGCCGAAGGAACCGTTTTAAAAGTTAATTTAAATAAAACTATAAAACCTGGAGAAACCGTAATTTTTGATATGGTTTTTGAAGGACAATTACCCGTTCATATCAGAAGAGCAGGAAGAAATAATGAAGATAATGTGGCAATTTCAATGGCGCAATGGTACCCAAAAATGGCTGAGTACGATTTTGAAGGTTGGCACGCAAATCCATATATTGCTCGCGAATTTCATGGCGTTTGGGGCAATTTTGATGTAACTATTACTATTGATAAAAAATACACTGTTGGTGGAACAGGATACCTTCAAAATCCGCAAGAAATTGGACACGGTTATGAAGATCCATCAAAAGAACTTAAAATTAAAAAGGGCGATAAATTAAGCTGGCATTTTATTGCTCCAATGGTGCACGATTTTAGTTGGGCAGCAGATCCTAATTACACACATGATATTTTAAAAACTAAGAGCGGAACGGAACTTCATTTTTTATATAAAAACGATGAAAAATATGCAAAAGCATGGAAAGAAGTGCAGCCGTTTGTTGAAAAAGGACTAGATTATTTTAACGAAAATATTGGAGAATATCCGTACAAACAATATTCTGTAATACAAGCAGGTGATGGAGGAATGGAATATGCTATGTGTACTTTTATTACTGGAGGAGAAACCTTAGGAAGTATTCGTGGACTTATTTATCATGAATTTGCACACTCTTGGTTTCAGCACATTTTAGCTACTAATGAAAGCAAACATTCCTGGATGGATGAAGGCTTTACAACCTATATTTCAACATTGGCTTCATTTAAAATTATGAAAGGGTTAAATGAAAATGTTGTTGACGAAAACAGTTATGCTGGTTATTTTTATGCCGTTAAAAATGATTTGGATGAGCCGCTTACAACACACGCAGATAGATTTAATACCAATGCTGCATTTAGTATTGGCAGCTACACTAAAGGAAGCATGTTTTTATCGCAATTAAATTACATTATAGGAGAGGAAAACGTACGTGAAACCATAAAAAAATACTATACAGATTTTAAATTTAAACACCCAACTCCTAACGATTTTAAAAGAGTTGCTGAAAAAGTTTCAGGAATTCAGTTAGATTGGTATTTAAATGAATGGATTGAAACCAACCATACTATTGATTATGCCATTGCAAAGGTTAATGCCAAAACAATAACTTTAGCAAGAGTAGGTAAAATGCCAATGCCAATAGATTTAAAAGTAAGTTATACGGATGGCACTATAGAAGATTTTTATATTCCTTTACGCATGATGTTGGGTGAAAAACCAACAGATGCTACTATTTTAAAAGATTGGGCTTGGGCATATCCAACATATACTTTTTCGGTATCAAAAGAAATTAAATCTATTGAGATAGATCCTTCTTATTTAATGGCCGATATAGAAAGAACAAATAACGTTTATGAATTACAATAATTATTTATATAATTAAGTTTTTAAACCGTTATAAATAGCCTGTTTAAAATTTAATTAACTAAATGTAATATAGCACTTTATCAAAAAAAGCTATGTTTATTTTGATTTTGCTAATTTTTATTATAATTTAGAGATTTCTTACTAAAAAAATCAAAACTTTGAATTAAATAAAAGAATAGTAACCCCAAACTTTTATACGATGAATACAAGCTCGGTTTTAAACAATTTTACTTCAAAAAACATTTCTAAAACAATTAAGCAAAATTACCAAACGTATTTAAAGCACTATGAGTTGAAATGCTTAGAACCAATGACTTTTGAAGAGTTTTCAAAAAATTATATTGCTCATTAGTTCTTACTTCCATTTAAATAATCGTGCAATAGTTTTAGAAATCTCATCTAACTTTTCAATAGGTTCTAAAATTGAAGGGTTTTTTAAATCTATTTGGTTTGATATTGAATTATAAATTTGCAACGGATATATTAAAATAAAACTATTTGTTTTAAATAGTGTATTTAGGTTGTTGTTTAATTGTGAAAAAGCAGTAGTACTTAAATTATATTCCCTTTTGCTAAAAACGAAAATTACATTATCATCTTTTTGAATTTTTTTGGATAGGATTGAAAAATTATCCCAATTTTCAAATTCCTCAAACTTACAATCTACCGGATGTTTGTCGTTAATTTCTTCTATATAATTTAAGGTTTCAGCAGTTCCGTAAAACAGTAATTTTGTTCCTGTATTTCTAGCTATATTCCAAATTTTAATCAACCAAAATGGAAACCCAATTTCCTTTTCTGCTCTTGCAGGAAGTATAATTAAATGTCTTTTTATTGTTGCAATTGGTTGTTTTGCTTTATAAATAAACGTGGTGGTGTTACATTTAGTTAAAACACCTTCCGTTAAATCACCTAAAAAAGAATCGGAAATTTCTGTTTTTTGATGTAGCCCCAAAATTAGGTGTGTAATTTTATGTTCTTTAACTACGCTTAAAATACCATTTAAAACATCAACATCAAAACGTAAAAGCTCTTGTAAATGATTGTCTGATGCCGAAGCAGTACGCGTAGCAAAACTTAAAATTTTATTCGCTTTTTTATCGGCATTTGAATCGCTTGTGGTTGTATTTACAACACTTAACGCATACAAACCGTCTTTATTTTTTTTAGTTTTAATTGTAACACCTAGGTTTATTAGCTCTTCTGTTGTGTCTATATTACTAATTGGTATTAAAATTCGCTCTTTAATAATTGCATCTTCTTTGCTTTCAGAAGCTTCTAATAATGCAATATTTGTAGCTCCTTTTTGCGCCACAAATGATGCAATTGTACAGGTAAATAAAATCATTAAAATAGAACCGTTTAAAATACTTTCATCTAACAAACGTATTGGTTCACCTAAGGCATTTTCACCTAAAACTATATTGTATCCAATTAAAACAGCGGCTAATGTTGCAGCAGCTTGCGCATTACTTAACCCAAAAATTAATCGCCTTTCATCTTTGGTAAATTTAAACGTTTTTTGAGTTAACCACGCTGCTATAAATTTTGATAGTGTTGCAACTAAAATCATTATAGCACCAACCTTAATGGTTTCAAAATCTTTAAAAAATATTCGGTAATCAATTAACATTCCTACTCCAATTAAGAAAAAAGGAATAAAAATAGCGTTGCCCACAAATTCAACTCTATTCATTAAGGCAGAAGTTCTTGGAATTAATCTGTTTAATGAAAGTCCGGCTAAAAACGCACCAATTATTGCTTCAATTCCGGCTAATTCGGCTAAAAATGCACCAAAAAACACCATAACTAAAACAAAAATATATTGTGATATATTATCATCAACTTTTTTGAAAAACCAACGTGCTATTATTGGAAATGCAAATATTATAAAAAGCCCAAAACTTAAAATAGATATTGTTAAACGCAACCAAAAGGTTGAGTTTACTTCTCCGGTAGTCATACCAACAATAACAGCTAAAACAAGCAGTGCAAGTATATCGGTTATCATAGTTCCGCCAACAGCAACAGTTACCGCTTTGTTTTTAGTTACTCCAAGTTTACTAAGAATTGGATAGGCTATTAAGGTATGCGACGCAAACATACTTGCCAATAAAACCGAAGTAATTACAGAAAAATGCAACACATAAATACCAACAAATATTCCAATAATCATTGGAATTAAAAACGTAAATAAGCCAAAAATTAAACTTTTACTGCTATTTTTTTTAAAATCAACTAAATCAATTTCTAATCCTGCTAAAAACATAATGTATAACAAACCGGCAGTTCCAGAAAGTATAATTCCATCGTCTCGTAAAATTAAATTTACACCATTTGGACCAATAAAAGCACCAGCAATTATTAATCCTAACAACGCTGGAATTTTAATTTTGTTTAGTAAAATTGGCGTAAATAAAATGATTACCAGAATTATTAAAAATTTTAAAACTGGGTTAGATAACGGTAAAGTTGTTTCAAAAATGTTTAATAGTAACATTCTAATTTATAATAATTTAAGCAACAAATAAACAATACAATTTTGTGCTAATGTACTGATAAATTTAATTGACTTTTTATTTGAATTAAAATATTATTAAGGATTATAATTATTTGATTATGAGGGGTTTAATAAGTTATTTTTCAATTACCCATTTTACACGACCAACTTCTCCAGTTTCTAATTGAACTTTTATTCCGTGTGGATGCGTGGAAGAATTTGTTAAAATTCTTTTTACAATACCTTCGGTAAGTTCGCCAGAACGTTGGTGGTGTTTTTGAACAATTTCAACTTCGCAGCCTATTTGAATATTTTTTCGTTGGTTTCCTTGTAGTTTTTTATTTTCCATAGTGTATTTTCGAATGCTATTTATTGCCTCTTTTCAATAACATTTTTAAAGTTTAATTTTTCTCTTGGAATAAATCCTTTTAAGATTAAAACAACTCCAAAAATCATTAATAAAATACCCATTGCTCGCTTAATTTTGTAGGTAACTTTTGGTGTTAAATATTTTTTTAATTGTTTAGCTAACGTTATTTTACCAATATCAGTTATTAAATAACTAAGCAGTATTACAGAAAAGTAATTAAAAATTTTAGAAGGATTCATTTCTAAATTTGAACCAACAACTACTATCATACCTAACCAAAATGCCAAAACCCCAATATTTATAAAGTTGAGTAAAAATCCTTTTGCAAAAAGTTTAAAGTAGTTTGTTTTTTCCGGCAACACCAATGTTTCATCTTGTATGGCTGCTTTCTGACTTTTATCTAAATACGTAATAATTCCGTACACTAGCAAAATTAAACCGCCAATATAAAAAAGCCTTGGATCGTCCTTAATTTCTTCTAACAAACTTTTGCTTCCAAAATAGGCTATTAAAATAAAAGCGATATCGCCTAAAATTACGCCTAAATCGAACATAATTGCTGCGCGCGCTCCTTTAATAATACTGGTTTGAATAAGCATAAAAAAAACAGGACCAATCATAAAGGCTAAAAAAAACCCGATAAATACTGCTTCTTTAATTTCGTTAAAAGTCATTTTTTGGTGTTAGAACTGTGAAAATACTATATTTTATTAAACATCATCGTAATCTACAGTGATTTTTGAAGTTGTTGGATGTGCCTGACAGGTTAAAATAAATCCATCATTGATTTCTTGTTCAGATAAAATGGTGTTTTTTTCCATGGTGGCTTTTCCTTCGGTTACTTTTGCTAAACAGCTACTGCAAATTCCTCCTTGGCAAGAATACGGTGCATCTAAACCTTCTTTTAAAGCTGCTGTTAAAATTGTAGTTTTAGCATCCATTTTAAAGGTAGTTTCCTCATCATCAACCAACACTGTGATTTCACAATCACCTTCAAAAGTTGTATTTGTTATAGTTTCTTCAGTAGTAATTGGTGTAGAAAACAATTCAAAATGAATAGCGTTTTCATTGATTCCATTTTCAATTAATGTTTCTTTCGCTACGTTAATCATAGGTTCTGGTCCGCATAAAAAAGCGTTATCAAAACTAATTTCTTTAAATTTATTTTTTACAACAAAATTTATATTTCCTTGGTCTATTCTTCCAAATAAAGCATTTTCATGTTGTGCTCTACTGTATAAATATTGCACATTAAAAGTTGCTGGATACATTTTTTGTAAAGCATCAATTTCTGTTTTAAAAATAGTATCAGCTTCGGTTTTATTACCATAAATTAGTGTAAAAGTACTGTTTGATTCTTCAGTTAAAACGGCTTTTATCATGGCCATTATTGGTGTAATTCCACTTCCTGCAGCAATTGCCAAATAATTTTTTTTGTGTGTTGCACTTGTTTCTAAAACAAACTTTCCTTCGGGTTTACCAACTTCTAAAATATCGCCTGCTTTTAAAATTGTAGTTGCAAAAACAGAAAATGTTCCGTTATCAACAGCTTTTACGGCAATTCTTAAATCACCACTTTTAGGTGATGAACAAATGGAATAAGCTCTTCGTAATTCTTCTCCCCCAATTTCCTTTTTAAGGTTTATATATTGTCCGGCTACAAACTGAAATTCAGGTTTTAAATCTGTTGGAATATCAAATAAAATTGAAACGGCATTATTGGTTTCCTTTTTTATTTCTTTAATAGTTAGTGAATGAAATCTTGACATTTTCAATATTTTAAGACTACAAAAGTAAAGAATCTAAATACAATTTTTTGTTAAAAAACATACCTAAGAATGTTATACATAAGAAAATTATGTATATATTTACTTCATAATTGATTGTTGAAATCGGTTTTAAAACTACTACAATGGGAAATCAGAAATTATTTAAAGGCACTTTACAGACTATTATTTTGAAGTTATTAGAAGAAAATGATAAAATGTACGGCTACGAAATAACTCAAAAAGTAAAGGAATTAACCAAAGGAGAATTGTCTATTACCGAAGGCGCATTGTACCCAGCATTACATAAATTAGAAGCCGAAGGATTGCTAGATGTTGAGGTTGCCACCGTTGATAATCGTTTGCGTAAATACTACAAACTTACAGAGCACGGCACCAAAGAAACTGTAAACAGATTGGCGGAATTAGAAGAGTTTATTGCTACTATGAAAACTATTGTAAACCCAAAATTGGCTTAAAAATAAAATTGCTTTACTATGAAACTTTCCAAAGAACAAATACAGCAAGTCGAAGATTATTTAAATAACAATGATATTAAATATATTGATTTACATTTAGAAGTGCTAGATCATATATCTACCGATATTGAATATGAAATGACTGAAAATAAGGTTTCTTTTATGGAAGCTTTTGATAAAGTTAAAATAAAATGGAGCGAAACTTTCTCTTATAAATGGACTTTTTGGTTGGGAATTTCAAACGGAGGAAGCAAATTATTTATAGATCATTGTTTAAAAATTTACAAGCCGTTATGGTTTAAAAGTATCCTTGGAATTGTTGCCTTTATTGCAGTTTTTTATGGAGTAGCGGCAATTTTTAATATTGATTTAGATGCAAATTATCTGCTGTTTAAAATGATTTTTATTTCAATAGCTTTATTTTTTCCAGCTCTTTTAATTTATTGGAATTTTAAATTAAAAAAAACAAAATTAGCATCTACTTATAGCTATTTATATAACAAACAGATTTTCCCAAATATATTTATTGTGTTTCTTCTGATTATTCAAATTGCAACTTCAAAAAAAGAAATTTTCAGTGATTTTATATTTGTGTATTTTACCATGTTTTTTTCATTATTTATTATGGGTTATAATTTTTACAAAAACCATATAAAAGCAGTTTCAAATTATAAAAAATATCAGTTGAAATGAAACTAAGCAAAGAGCAAATTCAGCAAATAGAAAACTACATTGATGCCTGCGGAGTAAAGTGGTACGATGTTAGAGTTGAATTGGTAGATCATTTTGCAACTAGTTTGGAAGAAAAACTGGATGAAAATCCAAATTTAGATGTTCAACAAGCAATTGTTAACGAGCATAAAAACTTTAGCGATTATGGTTTTAAAAATCTTTTAAATACTAAAACCAAAGCGGTTGAAAAAAAATTCTATAAGCATTTATTTAAGTACATGCAGTCGTTTTTTAAATTTCCAAAAATCATCTTTTCTATATCTGTGTTTTATATCCTAGCTTCAGTAATGAAATTTACCTCAAATAAAGAATATTTTTTTATGGGACTATCTTTTGTTGCTTTAGCAATAGCTATTGTTGCACTTGTTAGAGTTTTAAATGGGCAAAAAAACAAAAGTTTGCAATTCTTAATTTTAGATAAAACAGTTGTTTTTTTTCAACTATTTAATTTTCTAATTATAGTTTTTACTAATATTGCTTCACTTAGAAGTGAAGATAGTTTTAATTTTTCTATTTATAATTATATTCATTTAGGAGTATTTGTGTTTTTAATGTTGTTTTATTGGTGTGCTGAACATGTATTTTTTATGAATAAAAATTATGTAAAAACCAATTATCCTAAAATTGTTATTTAATATGAAACTTACCAAAGAACAAATACAAGAGCTTTATAAATTTACGCGTCAACATTTTGTAGAACATTTTGATGTGCAAACCGAGTTGGTTGACCATTTAGCAAACGATATTGAACAAATTTGGACAACACAACCCAACCTTTCTTTTGAAGATGCCAGAACAATTTCTTTCAAAAAATTTGGTGTTTTTGGTTTTATGGATGTGGTTGCCGAACGCCAAAAAGCTTTAAGCAAAAAGTATTGGAAAATAATATGGCGTTTTGCTAAAGATTGGTTTCAATTGCCTAAAATTTTATCTACTGGGCTAATTTTTATGTTATTTTTTTTATTGTGCAAAACAAAATATGCTGAATATTTTCTTTTTGGATTGCTAATTACCTTAGCTTCTTTCGGATTATACAAATCATTTCTACTTAAAAAATCTTTTGAAAGAAGAAAAAAAAGAAATGGTAAAAAATGGATGCTAGAAGAAATGATATTTAGTGCCGGAATGGGTTCGTTTAGTTTGGTTCCCATAAATTTTTTAAACCTTTTTAATCTTACAAAATTTAGTGAAAATATGATTTACCCTAATTGGTTAGCACTATTTTACGCCGCTATTTTCACAATTATGATTATTATATTTTATATTGGCGTTAAAGTTTTACCCAAAAAAGCTGAACAATTACTCTCAGAAAATTATCCTGAATATAATTTAACAACTTCATAAAACTTTGTAACTTTCAAACAAAATTGCATACATATAATACAGTCAACAAACCTAACCACATGATTAAACATTTTTTAAATTTTGAATGGAAACAATTTTTCCGTTCATCATATTGGCAAAAAAGTATTGCTTTAAATATTTTACTAGGCTTTTTGGCTGTGTATTTTATGCTTACTTTTTTAGTTTTAGGAATTAGTATTTACCCACTGTTAAAAAAACAATTTCCAGAATCTGATCCATTAATTATGGTAAACGGATTTTTATTTTATTGGTTTTTGGGCGATTTAGTACTGCG
>NZ_JBFHHX010000089.1:0-14684 GCF_041596795.1 Lutibacter sp. | reverse complement strand
GTCAATTTTAATGTTTAGTTGTGCATCACCAGAGAAAAAGAAAGAAATTTCGGCAAAAGATATTTTGGGAAATCCAGAATATTTGGCAATGTCTTATGGTGGATATCGTCAAAACACCCGCAATATTCAGCCAACAATAGCAGAGTTGAAAGAGGATATGAAAATCCTTTCAGTAATGGGTATTAAAATTTTACGTACTTACAATGTTCATTTAGAGGAAGCATCAAATTTGTTAAAAGCAATTTCAGAATTAAAACAAGAAGATGCAAACTTTGAAATGTATGTAATGTTAGGAGCTTGGATAGATTGTAAAAATGCTTTTTCTGAATTAGAGCCTATTCATAACGAAGAAAGTGAACGCAATGCAAAAGAAATTGCAACAGCTGTTGAATTAGCAAAAAAATATCCAGATATTGTTAAAATTATTGCGGTTGGAAATGAGGCTATGGTGCATTGGGCAACAAGTTATTATGTAGAACCATTTATAATTTTAAAATGGGTAAACCATTTACAAGAATTAAAACAAAAAGGAGAACTATCTAAAGATTTATGGATTACAAGTTCCGATAATTTTGCATCTTGGGGAGGTGGAGATGATAGTTACCATACTGAGGATTTAACAAAATTATTAAATGCTGTAGATTTTGTTTCACTTCACACGTATCCTTTTCATAGCAGTCATTACGATGCTGAATATTGGAAAGTTCCAGAAAGTGAAGAAAATTTAACAACCATAGAAAAAGCAGATGCAGCAATGCTTCGTGCTAAAAATTATGCAGTTGCGGAATATGAAGCTGCTGCAAAATATATTAAAAGTGTTGGAGTTTCAAAACCAATTCATATTGGAGAAACTGGTTGGGCTACAGAATCTGGAACTACCTTTTACGGAGCTAATGGCTCAGGTGCAACAGATGAATACAAATCGAAGCTTTTTTATGATTATATGAGAGCTTGGACCAATGAAGCTGGAATGTCTTGTTTTTATTTTGAAATATTTGATGAAAGCTGGAAAGATGCTCAAAATCCATTAGGTTCAGAAAATCATTTTGGATTAATAACTATTGATGGTAAAGCAAAATTTGCCTTATGGGATTTGGTTGATGCCGGAGCTTTTAAAGGATTAACCAGAAATGGGAATGAAATTACTAAAACCTATAATGGTGATAAAGATGCTATGCTAAAAAATGTATTAGAAATTCCTTTAAAAAAATCAGTGGAAGAATAAAAAAGCACATTTATTTAGTGCAAATGAATTATTATAATATTGGATGTTAAATTAAGTTCTATGAAAAGATTTTTATTTATTTCGTTATTAGTTTTAGTATCTAACAATTGTTTTTCACAAGAAGTTAACTACAAACTAGAACAAAACATTCAATATTATTCAGATTCAATTAATCAATCCGATGCTTATATAAATGAGCGTTGTGTATTAGATATTTACTATCCAAAAAACAGTAAAAACTTTGCAACCATCGTTTGGATTCATGGTGGTGGATTAACAAGTTTTCAAAAGGAAATTCCTGAAGAATTAAAAAATAAAGGCGTTGCTATTATTGGAATAAATTATCGTTTATATCCAAAAATAAAAGCGCCTTCTTATATTGAAGATACAGCCGCTGCCGTAGCTTGGGCTTTTAACAATATTCAAAAGTATGGCGGAAATCCAAATTTAATTTTTGTTTCTGGTCATTCAGCCGGTGGTTATTTGGCAAGTATGGTTGGGTTGGATAAAAAATGGCTTGCTAAGTATAGTATTGATGCAAATAAAATTGCAGGAATTATTCCATTTAGTGGTCATGCAATTACACATTTTACAATTCGTGAGGAACGTGGAATTCCTGGTACACAAGCTATAATTGATGATTTAGCACCGCTATTTCATGTGTGTAAAGATGCACCTCCATTAATACTTATAACCGGCGATAGAGAATTAGAATTATTAGGAAGATATGAAGAAAACGCCTATTTAATGCGTATGATGAAAGTTGTTGGGCATACAAAAACCAAATTATATGAGTTAGATGGCTATGATCATAATATGACGTATCCGGCATTTCCTATTCTTCTTAGAGAAGTTCAATCCATTAGAACAGATATAAATCAATAAATGATGAAAAAAAATACAATAGCTATTCTGGTATTTGCAATTATTTTAATAAACTATTCTTGTAATGATACTAAAAATAAAAACTCAGAAACGTCTACTTCAGAAATAAAAAAGCCTGAGAATACCTTAAGTTTTATAAAAACAAAAGGCACAAAATTAGTGGATGAAAAGGGAAATGAAATCTTTTTAAAAGGAACCAATCTTGGAAATTGGTTAGTGCCTGAAGGTTACATGTTTAAAATGGAACAAGTAAACTCGCCTCGTAAAATAGATGAATTACTGCACGAATTAATTGGACCAGATAGCTTACAAGTATTTTGGAAAGGATTTTTAGATAATTATATAACCCATGATGATATTAAATATTTAAAAAGCATAGGTGTTAATCATTTGCGGTTACCTTTTCATTATAAAATGTTTACCGATGATTTATATATGGGCGAACGAAATGCAGGTTTTAAATATGTTGATAGATTAATTAACTGGTGTAGAGAAGAACAAGTGTATGTTTTACTAGACATGCATTGTGCTCCGGGCGGACAAACAGGCGATAATATTGATGATAGTTATGGCTATCCGTATTTATTTAAAAGTAAATCGTCGCAAGATTTAATGACTAAAATTTGGGTGGATATTGCTACAAAATACAAAGATGAACCGGTAATAATTGGTTATGATTTAGTAAATGAACCAATAGCACATTATTTTGAAAATGATTTAACAGAACTAGACAATCAATTATTTTCTATTTATAACAGAATTATAAAAGAAATTAGAACAGTTGATAAAAAACATACCATTTTTTTAAACGGATCTATTTGGGCAAGTAAATTTGATGTTTTTAAACAGTTGGTAGATGATAATGTAGTTTACGAATTTCATAAATATTGGGTTCCGGTTAATATGGAAGCAATTCAACCATATATAGATTTTAGAGAAAAACACCAAGTGCCAATTTATGTTGGAGAAACAGGTGAAAATACCGATGAATGGGTAAACGATTTTAGAATATTGTTAGAAGAACATGCAATTAATTGGTGTTACTGGCCTTATAAAAAAATGAATAATACACGTGGAATTATGAATTTTAATGAGCCTGAAGATTATCACTTATTAACTGAATATGCTAAAAGTGATCGTTCAACATACAAAATGGTGAGAGAAAACAGACCTGATGTTATAAAAGTTCAACAGGCCTTAAACCAATTTTTAGAAAATAGTTTGTATAAAAATAACTATGTAAACAAAGGATATACAAATGGGTTAAATTTTAAAGTAGATTAAAAGCGAATGAATAGTATAAAAAAAACAGTAGCAATAGCAAGTATTCTTTCCATAGTATTTGGTTGTTCAATTAGTAAAGAAATGAAAACAGATAAAACTCAAATTTCCGATAATATTGAATTAAAGATAAGTGATTTGTTAGCTAAAATGACATTGAAAGAAAAGGCTGGCCAAATGTTAAATATTGGATTGCCAACTGTTTTAAAAGGTGAATATTGGGCAGAAAAAAACAGTGTAGATTTTGATGCTGAAAAGGTTAAAAAATATATTATTGATTTAGGTGTTGGTTCTATTCATAATACACCAGGGTTTTTAGCAAATAGAGATGATTGGTATAATATTGTAAAAACAATTCAAGATTCTATTATGCAAAAATCGCGTTTAAAAATTCCGGTTTTGTATGGTATAGATAATATTCACGGAGCAAATTATGTGGAAGGTTCTGTTATGTTTCCACATCAAATTGGATTGGCTGCAACTTGGAATACAGCCTTAACAAAACGCAGTGCAGAAATTACATCGTATGAGTCCAGAGCAGCTTCATTACCATGGAATTTTAACCCAAATGCAGATGTTGCAATGAACCCATTATGGGGAAGAGTTTCTGAAAGTTTTGGTGAAGATCCGTATTTAATTTCTGAAATGACCAATGCGTATATAGAAGGTTCACAAGGCGAAAGTTTAGACAATGCTAAAAGTACTGCAGTATGTTTAAAGCATTTTATTGGTTATGGAGCTGGAAGAAATGGTAAAGACAGAGCCAATGCTATTATTCCTGAAAATAGTTTGCGTCAATATTTTTTACCTCCATTTAAAAGTGCCATTGAAAAAGGCGCAATGGGTGTTATGATAAGCTCAAATGCTGTAAACGGAATACCTTGTCATATAAGCAGTTATTATATAAATGATATTTTAAAGGGTGAAATGAACTTTAAAGGAGTGGTAATTTCCGATTTTAGTGATGTAGAATTTTTAATTGGTGCACATCAATCAGCTAAAGATAAAAGAGAAGCTACAAAAATGGCAGTAAATGCTGGTTTGGATTTATTAATGAATCCGTATGGTGATGATGTTGTTGATATTATTGTAGATCTTGTGAATGCCGGCGAAATTAAAATGAGTAGAATTGATGATGCAGTAACCAGAGTTTTACGATTAAAATTTGAATTGAATTTATTTAACGTTCCGTATAATAAACCAACTGAATATCCAGATTTTGGAAGCGAGAAACATATTGCTGCAAATTATGAAATGGCAAGTGAATCTATAACCTTGCTAAAAAATGAAAATGCAATTTTACCTTTAAATAAAGAAAAAAAAGTATTGGTAACAGGTTATGCTGCCAATTCTATAAATATGCTAAATGGTGCTTGGTCTAGAACTTTTTTAGGTCAGGAAACCAAATATAACGATCCATCTAAATTAACTATTTTAACAGCTATTCAAAAAGAAATTGGTGCGTCTAATGTTGAATTTGTTGAGGGAACAGATTATTTAGAAGATATTAATTCTGATTTGGCAGCTGAAAAAGCAAAAAATGCCGATTATATTGTGGTTTGTGTTGGGGAAATTCCTGCAACCGAAAAAGTTTCGGATATTAACGAATTGGAGTTGCCAAAAGCACAACAAGAATTGGTTAAAAAATTGGCAAAAACTGGAAAGCCAATTATTTTAGTAATGGCACAAGGAAGACCAAGAATTATTAAAGAAATTGAACCGCTTGTATCTGGAATTTTAATGGCGTATTATCCTGGTCAGGAAGGTGGAAAAGCAATTTCAGATATTATTTATGGAACTGTAAATCCAAGTGGAAAATTGCCATATACATATCCAATGTATTCCGGAAACATGGTTACATATTATCATAAAAAAACAGATATACGCGATGCTAATTGGGGTTATAATGGATTTTACCCACAGTTTGAATTTGGTTTCGGATTGTCTTACACAACTTTTGAATATTCAAATTTAACAGTAAGTAAAGATACTTTAGCTTTAAATGATGAATTTAAAGTTGCTATAACTGTAAAAAATACTGGAAAACGCGCAGGAAAGGAAATTGTTGAATTATATATTAAAGATTTAGTTGCAACCGTTTCACCAGATTCTAAAAAATTAACCCGTTTTGCAAAAATCGATTTGAAAGTTGGCGAATCTAAAACTGTTGAATTTAACCTATCAACCAAAGATTTGGAGAGTGTTGGAATTAACAATAAGTGGATTGCTGAGGAAGGTGAATTTGAAATTCAAGTTGGTGGAAATCCTCAAGAATTGCAACGTAAATTAATTTTTTTGAAATTGTAAATAATAGTAAATTTTTAAAATATGAGTAAAATAAAAATTAGTATCCTGTTCATTATTGTTTTGTTTTCTGAATTAACAGCTCAAGAAAATCTAATTATAAATACATATAATAGGGCAACTAAAAGTTTAAATGGTCAATGGAATTACATAGTAGATCCGTATGAAAATGGTTTTTATAACTATCGTTATGAGCCTTTTGAAAACCAAGCAGAACCAGGGAGTGGTGCATTTTTCTTAAACTCAAAGCCTAAAGATAAAACAGACTTGGTAGAATACGATTTTGATTTAACCGATTCTATTACCGTGCCAAGTGATTGGAATACCCAAAAAGAAAATTTATATTATTATGAAGGAACTGTTTGGTACAAAAAATCATTCAATTATGTAAAAACAAATCAAAGTAATCGTGTTTTTGTATATTTTGAAGCTGCAAATTACCAATCAGATGTATATTTCAATGGTAAAAAATTAGGTACTCATATTGGAGGTTTTACTCCTTTTAATTTTGAAGTAACCGATCTTTTAAAAGAAAGCGATAATTTTTTAGTGGTAAAAGTTGATAATAAACGTAAAAAGGAAGCTGTTCCAACTTTAAATACAGACTGGTTTAATTATGGTGGAATTACTAGAGATGTAAAATTGGTAGAAACCTCGGCAAACTTTATTCAAGATTATTTTGTTCAATTAAATCCAGCAAATAATCAGCAAATAAAAGGATTTGTAAAATTAAACGGAAAAGAAATTTCAGAAAAAGAAATTCTTATCAGTATTCCGGCTCTTAAAATAAAAACAAAAGTTATAACCAATAAAGAAGGAGTTGCTACTATTGAAATTAATTCAAAAAAAATAAAATATTGGTCTACAAGTGATCCTTATTTATACGATGTTGTTTTTAATGTAAATGGAAACGAATTAAAAGACCAAATTGGTTTTAGAACTATAAAAACAAGCGGACAGGAAATTCATTTAAATGATCAAAAAATATTTTTAAAAGGAATTTCTATACATGAAGAAAGTCCAATAAGAGGTGGAAGAGGTTATTCTGTTGAAGATGCGCAACAATTGTTAAACTGGGCAAAAGAATTGGGTTGTAATTATGTGCGTTTGGCGCATTATCCGCACAACGAACATATGGTACGACTTGCAGACAAAATGGGAATGTTAGTTTGGGAAGAAAACCCTGTGTATTGGACCATATCTTGGGGAAATAAAGACACCTATAAAAATGCAGAAAACCAATTAACTGAAGTTATCAATAGAGATAAAAATAGAGCTTCAGTAATTATTTGGTCTATGGCAAATGAAACTCCAACTAGTGAAGCAAGAAACATATTTTTAACAAATTTAGCATCACATACGCGTGCCATAGATCCAACCAGATTAATAAGTGCTGCTTTAGAACAAACCGATTATCAAGGAAACCCTGGTATTAGAACTATACATGATGATTTTGCAGATGTTGTTGATATTTTAAGTTTTAATCAATACGTTGGTTGGTACGATGGTTTACCAGAAAAATGTGGACAAATAAGTTGGAAAATCACTCAAAATAAACCAGTGTTAATTTCAGAATTTGGTGCTGGTGCCAAAGTTGGTTTACACGGCGATAAATTAACACGTTGGACTGAAGAATTCCAAGAAGATGTATATGTGCAAACTTTAAAAATGTTAGAAGGTATTGAGCAATTACAAGGTTTTTCTCCTTGGGTTTTAGTAGATTTTAAATCTCCAAGACGTGTATTACCTAAAATTCAAGATGGGTATAACAGAAAAGGATTAATTTCTGAAGATGGGCAAAAGAAAAAGGCATTTTTTGTGTTAAAGAATTTTTACGATTCTAAAAACTAAAAAATAGTGTAATTAAAAAGAGGCAATCTATTAAGTAAACATTCGTCAACCTGAATTTATTTCAGGTTCTCATAATGAGATGCTGAATCAAGTTCAGCATGACGATTCCAATACTTCATGGATTGCCTCTTTTTTTTTATCTATTAAATCTACCAGAAATATTTCCTTCTAGTAAACCTATAATTTCATCAACTGAGGAGAAATTAACATCACCTTCATAGGTGTGTTTTAAAGCACTTGCAGCACTTGCAAACTCCATAGATTTGTAATCGTCAAAATTTTGTAAACCATAAATTAAACCAGCAGCAAAAGCATCTCCAGTTCCAATTCTATCAATTACATGTGTAATATCTAGGTCTGTAGTTTCTCTAAATTCTTTACCATTCCACATACGGGCTCTAATTTTCATCCATGATGAGTTTATGCCAGTTCTAATTTTATCAAAAACTTTTTCAATAGAAGGGAATTTAATCATTAACTGTTTGCTGGCTTCAATAAAATCTTCTTCAGAATAGCTGAAATCGGTTCCTAAAACCTCATTAATTTCGTTTACTCCACCAATAAAAATAGTAGAATAATTCAACAAATCAGATAATACATCTTTAGCTTCTTCTCCGTATTGCCAAAGACCTTTTCTGTAGGTTGGATCTGCAGAAACTGTCATTCCTTGTTTGCGTGCTAAAATTAAACCTTCTTTTAAGGTTTCATAACCGCCTTTACAAAGTGCAGGTGTAATACCTGTCCAGTGAAACCATTTACCACCTTCTAAAGATGTTTCCCAATTTACCATTGATGGTTTAATTTCAGAAAACGATGAATGTGATCTGTTATAAGAAATAGTACTAGGACGCATAACCGCACCAACTTCTAAAAAATAAACACCTAAAGGGCGTTTAGATCTTACAACGGCTGAGGTGTCTACTCCAAATTTTCGAAGATAAGAAATAGCGGTATCACCAACAAAATCGTTAGAAATACTACTTATGTGTTTTACATCGCCACCAAAATTTGCAATAGAAATTGCAACATTAACTTCCGTTCCTCCAAAGTAGAATTCTAATAAATTTGCTTGAATAAACTTTTTATTTCCTTCAGGAGATAAACGCATTAAAACTTCACCAAAAGTGATAATTTGACTCATAATTTTAAAAAATTTTGATAAAAATATGAATTATTAGCTATAAAATGATAACAAATATCATAGTATAACAAAATTTTGATTTTTGTGATAACAGATTTGTTGTTTAAATATAGTTTATATAAACCAGCCTAAGCCCAATAAATATAAGCTTTTAGTAATTTTATTAGTGGTTAATTATCGTAGTAAAGTTGCATTAAATCTAATTCGGTAATTGGTTTTTTCCAGGTTGATGATTTTTCTTTTACCAGCGCTAAAATTTGTAGTACTTTATAATCATCTAAAAAAAGATTTTTTTCGTTAAAAAAGTGACTTATAGATGCTTTTCCAGAATGTTTGCCAATACAAAAATCTATTTTTTCTTGCCCAAAATCTTGTGGGTTTATAAATTGATAAGATTTTTTGTTTTTTAATAGGGCAGAAGTGTGAATGCCAGATTCGTGTGTGTGTACCTTTTTTCCAATAAGTGGTTTGTTAACTGCTAATTTTAAGCCAGAAGCTTTTGCAACATAGTTACAAAGTGTTTCTATTATTTTAGAGTTATAGGTTGTGTTTTTTTCTTTGTAAATAAAATAGGCAACTAGTTCTTCTAGTACAGAATTACCGGCTCTTTCTCCCAATCCGTTTACTGTTGCGCTTAAACATTTTGCACCAGAGTTGTAAGCGGTAATTGCATTTGCAGTTGCCATTCCCAAATCGTTATGCCCATGAAACTCAAATTCCATTGTTGGAAAACTGTTTGTTAAATTAAAAAATAACTCTTGAATTTCTAACGGACTTGATATTCCAACGGTATCGGCAATTCGTATTCTATTAGCACCGCTTTCTTGTGCAAAATAAATGTATTCTTTTAAAAAATGTATGTCAGATCTTGTGGAGTCTTGTGCCCCTACAGTTACATGTGAAAAATAGTTGTTGGCGTATTTTGTGGTTTTTTTTAACTCTTTAATTACCCATTCTCGCGATTTTTCTAATGTTTTAATTTGAATATCGGAAACGGGTAATGAAATATTGATAGATGTAGTTTTTAGTTTAGAAGCTTCTAATATATCTGTTGTATTTGCTCTACACCAACTAGAGGTTTTGTACGAAAAACCTTCAGTAGCGATGGCTTTAATAATTAATTTTTCATCATTGCTAATAGCTGGAGTGCCAATTTCAACTTCATCTACACCCAATTCGTTTAAATAATTAGCAATTTTAATTTTTTCCTTTTTTGAAAAAACAACACCAGGCGCTTGTTCACCATCTCTTAGCGTAGTATCTATTAAATAGGGCTTCATAAAATGTTTTTTTAGTCTGTAATTAAATATTCTTCAACGGCTTTATTTTCTTCTAAAGCATCTAATATTTCATCTATTTTATCTTCATCTTCAATACCGCCGTACCAATAATTATTTGGTTGAATAACAATAACCGGACCTTGTGGACAAATATTTAAACACGCAGTTGTTGTTACGGCTACATCTAAACCTCGGTCAGAAGCTTCTTCGGAGATATATTGTATTAAATCTGACGCTCCTCTTTTAAGGCAAGTTCCTTTTGCTTCACCAACCATACGGTAAGAATTGCATAATAATATTAAGTAATCTGGTTTTTTCATGATAAAATTGTATAAGTGATTAAGTGTAAGTTATTTATTTTGTGGTAGTGATTATAAAAATTATCCACAGCCCATGGCATTTCCACCACAACCACTTCCGCATTTACCTAATGTAGTTTTTACTACCGATTTTAATTTTTTTCCTTTATAAACAGCATCTAAACCATGGTCTATTAAACCTGACATTTCAACTACAGCAATGCCTACTTTTTGAAGTAAATCTACCGGTTTTGCTCCAACTCCATTAACTAAAACATAAGAGCAATCGTTTAGGGTTTTTGCTAAGTTTATCCAGCGTAAATCTCCGGTTCCTTTTCCAGGAGCTAATCTTCTTTCTACTAATTCGTAGCCATCTTCAGTTTGTTTGTAGATAAAAAAATCTGCAGCTTCACCTAAATGTTTGTTAATCATTAAACCTTCGTAACTTGCTACAGCTACGTGAGGTTTTGTTTTGTCAATTTCAGTTGGCATTACCGCACATTGATCTATTAATTTATATGCACTTGTATCATCTTTACCCAGCATTCCGGCAGCATCAGCTCTACATCTGGCACAATGAGTCATTGGTTTTATATATTTATGAATAGACCGAATTATATTTCTAATTGAAGCTCCTGTTGGTTTTTCAAAATCTTCCATATCGCTTCCTTCTGTAGGAATTAATGGAATACAATTCATTGTTGAAGCTCCTAATTCACTTACTTTTTGAGCAACTTCTTCTATTTCAGTATCATTTACACCTGGAATAATAACGGTATTTATTTTTACAACAATACCTTTTTCAACTAGAGCTTTTAAAGCGGGACCTTGTTGTTCTAACATTAATTTAGCAGCTTCAATACCTCTATACATTTTTTTGTTGTAACGAGCCCATTTGTATATTTTTTCTAAAGTTTCTAGTCTAAAACTATTAATAGTAATTGTTACGTGAGTTACATTTAAGGATGCTATTTCATTTATGTATGGTAATATATTTAAGCCATTTGATGAAAGGCAAAATATTTTTTCAGGAAATTCTGCTTTAATTAATCGAATGGATTCTAGTGTTTTTTCTGGTTCTGCAAATGCATCTCCGGGGCCAGCAATTCCAATGGTTGAAATATTTGTAATTTTTTCTGAAATAGCTCTTATATAATTTAGTGCTTGGAATGGTTTTAAAATAGAGCTTGTAACTCCGGGTCTACTTTCATTTACACAATCGTATTTTCTATTACAATAACCACATTGAACGTTACATTTTGGTGCTACGGGTATATGAATTCGTGCATATTTTAATTTTGCTTCCTTATCAAAACAAGGGTGTACTTTATTTAAAGTGTTTGTATTTTCCATGTTCTTACGTTTTTATGGTTGAGGTATTTAATGATTAAATTAAATACGTATTTATTTTTTACATGTATTTGTATCCAACAGGTGAGTTTTCTTGCATTTGTTGAATAAGAGTGTTGGCAATTAAATCGAAAAGTGCTTGCGTTCCTTCATAACCAATGTGTTTAATTCTTGATCCTCCTAATCTATCATGAATTGGAAACCCAACTCTTGCAAGTGGTATTCCTAATTCTCTTGCTATGTAATAGCCTTTGCTATTTCCAATTAAAATATCGGGTTTAATTTCTTTACACACCGTAGCAATTTCTTCAAAGTCGAAATTGTCATGTATTTGAATTTTTGAAGAAGGATTTATTTTTTCTTGAATAATTTGTTTTAGTAATCCACTATTTCCACCAGATGCACACAACACAGTTTCAATTCCAATTTCTTCTAAAAAAGATATTATAGCAACTACAAAGTCTTCTTCGCCATAAACAACAGCTTTTTTTTCGAATACATACTTATGTCCATCTACATATGCATCAATAAGTTTTCCGCGTTGTTTGGTGTATTTTTCGGGGGTTTTATTGTTTGTTATTTTTTTTAAAGCATCAAAAAAGGCATCTGTAGCTTTAATACCAATTGGTATGTTAAGGTTTATTCTTGGAACGTTAAAATTAGACTTTAAAAATTCTGCAGCTGATTTTGTTTGGGGATTTGATTTATTTAAAATATAACCAAATTCTACCGAAGCTTTTGCATTTGCAGTTTGTTTTAATTCTTCAATTGTAGTTCCGCCTTTTGGTAATTTTTCATATTCTCCAGTATATTCATTATCTAATATATCAGAATAATCGGGTACCATAATTGCTTTAATAGACACGTCTTCTAAAATTTCTTTTAAATGTTGTAAATCTGCTGGAGATAAAAATCCAGGAAAAATATTAATACTGTGTTGGTTTTGATTTTTTGTAGCGAAGTTAGATACAAGTGATGAAACCGTATCATGAAATCCGTTCATATGGGTTCCCATAAAACTTGGCGTATTTACAAAAACCAATTCAGGAATGTTTGTACCGCTTTCTGTTTTATACTTATAAATTATTTTTCGCATATCATCGCCAATTACTTCACTTAAGCAAGTAGTTGCAATGCCAATTATTTTAGGATTGTATTGTTTAGTTACATTTTTTAAGGCGATAAATAGGTTTTTTTCACCTCCAAAAATGGCTGTTTCTTCACTAAAGTTAGTAGAAGCTATATCTACAGGTTCTTTGTAATGGCTTATTAAATATCTTCTAATATACGTAGCACAACCTTGCGAGCCATGAATAAGTGGCACACAGCCTTCAACTCCTTTAAAAACAATACTTGCACCTAACGGAGTGCAAACTTTACAAGCATTACGTGTAGATGTAAAATTTTTTTCTGATGTTTCCGTAGTTTTTTCCATAGCGTATTATTTGTTTTTAGTGAATTGAAAAACAGGACTCATAGCAGTTGCGTAAATTTCTTTGGCAAAATTTAGCATACCTTCATAACCAGCCAAAGCAAGTTTTCTTTCATGATTATGATCGCAAAATCCTAAGCCTAACTTATAAGCAATTGGTCGTTCTTTAACACCACCAATTAAAATATCGGTATTGGTTTGTTTAACTAATTGTGTAAGTTCTAAAGGGTTGGTGTCATCAACCAAAATGGTACCTTCATCGCTTAAGTTTTTCATGGTTAAATAATCTTCTTTATTTCCGGTTTGAGAACCTACTACTACTGTTTTTACACCAATCATTCGTAAGGCTTTTATTAATGAAATGGCTTTAAAAGCGCCACCAACATAAATGGCTGCTTTTTTTCCTTTTAGTGCTTTTTTGTAAAAGGCAAGTTTTGGTAATAAATCGCTCACTTCATTTTTAACAAGATCAATGGCTTTTTCCATCATTTCTTGATTGTCAAAAAAGCGAGCAACACCATAAAGAGCATCGGACATATCTTCTATTCCAAAATAAGAAACTCGCATATTTGGAATTTGATATTTTTTTTCCATTTGCATTGCTAAGTTGCTCATAGATCCTGAACATTGAACAATATTTAATGCTGCTTTATGTGATTGTCGAATATCGTCTACACGGCCGTCTCCTGTAATGGTAGCTACAATGTGAACGCCCATTTTCTCATAATAATCGCGCAATAAATACAGTTCTCCTGCAAGATTAAAATCGCCAATTATATTAATACTATTAGGGATAGTTTGGTTGGTTCCTTTTGTTCCAACAAGTTTCATAAGTGAATCACAAGCAACTTTGTAGCCATCTTTTTTTGTGCCTGCAAAACCAGGTGCTTGTACTGTTATTACTTCAACTCCACTAATTTTTGTTACTTCTTTACAAACACTTTCAACATCATCACCAATTAAATCAACAATACAAGTAGAATATACAAAAGCAGCTTTTGGGTTATAAGCAGTAATTAATTCAAGAAGCGCTTTTTTTAAGGTTTTTTCACCCCCAAAAACTACTTGTTGTTCTTTTATATCGGTTGAAAAACTAAGTCTGTGTATTTGTGGCCCTGATGATAAAGCACCTCTAATATCCCAAGTATATGCGGCGCAACCTATAGGCCCGTGAACCAAATGAAGCGCGTCTGCAATTGGGTATAAAACAACTCTAGATCCGCAAAATACGCAAGCTCTTTGGCTTACGGATCCTGCGAGGCTAGATTTATCGCAGCTTAATTCATGAGAATCTGTTCCCTTTGTCAATACCTGTTTTTGTCTGTCTTTAAGTATAGATTCCATGTGCTTTAATTTAAAGGTTCATTATTATTTGTTTTGGATAGATTGGGGGTTTGTTTTGTATTACATAACTAATTCAAATTCAGATTCTGAAGATTCTTCATCTTGCTTATCCATAATTAATCCAAGAATTTTTTCTAAAATTCGCATACCACCTATATAGCCTAATGTTGGAAAATAAGAGTGGCCAACACGGTCTAAAATTGGGAATCCCATTCTTAGAAAAGGAATATTTTCATCTCTGGCTATATATTTTCCGTAAGTATTTCCTATTAATAAATCAACACCTTCATTT
>NZ_JBFHHX010000088.1:0-14710 GCF_041596795.1 Lutibacter sp. | reverse complement strand
TACAAAAATACGTTTAACACCAGGAGTTAAACCTAAATCAGAAGCTAACTCAGAGTTAAATTTTCTGTTTACGTGTTGTGTAATTTTTTCTTGTAAACACTCTTTTAATTGAGCTTTAGAACCTTTACAACCAGGGAAAATAGGCACATCTTCAATAATTGCGAAAGGTACATCTTCCATTATTTCTTCTTCTTCTTTCACTTCAATAATTCTTTCTACCTTTACAGCTTCTTTCTCATCTGTTTCAGTAGACTCAATAATTGTTTCTTCAACTTCTTTTTCGTCTTCTACCACTTCAATTTTATCTGGAGTTGGTGGAGGTGGAGCTTGTTGTTCAGGCGGTTTTACTTGCTCTATTTCAACTGTTTGCTCTTCATCTTCAATATTGTATGTTGCTATCCCTAGGTCAGCAATTACTCTATCATACGTTTTTTTCTCTATCGCTAAATAAACTACAAGTAGTGCTAAAACTAAGCCTAACTGCATAAACAACTTACTGTAGTTTTCTAGATTTGC
The DNA here is from genome assembly GCF_041596795.1 of Lutibacter sp. Taxonomy (GTDB): domain Bacteria; phylum Bacteroidota; class Bacteroidia; order Flavobacteriales; family Flavobacteriaceae; genus Lutibacter. The sequence goes on along the minus strand of NZ_JBFHHX010000088.1, from coordinate 14,194 downwards.
TTTTGGGTTCTTTTTGATTTGCATCTGTAAAAATTTTATAGTGTGCTAATTTAATAATTTTCATGTAACTTTTACAAGTATATTTTTATTTAATCTATTTTTTTTTGGAAATGATAAAAAATACCACAAAACCTGTTAGTATTCCTATAAAATTAGCCAAAATATCTAACAAATCAAATTGTCTATAGCTTGTAAACACTCCTTGTAATACCTCAATAAGTATGCCATACAACAGAATTAACACAAATATTAACCTGTTAATTTTAAATATGTTACCGTTATTTTTAAACGTTAGCAACCAACTTATACTAATTAAAAAATAGGCCGCTAAATGCATTAATTTATCAGAAACATGAACCGTTGTAATTGGAGTATTGTTTAATGAAATTAAACTCCCAATTCCAACCCCAACAGTTAAAATAAGTGCTAAAAATAAAAAATTACGATTCAATTAACGCTTTGTATGCTTCTGGAGTTAATAAATCTTCTATCTGCGATGCGTCTGAAATGGAAATTTTAATCATCCATCCTTCTCCGTAAGGGTCAGAATTTACTTTTTCTGGAGCATCTTCTAATGCATCATTAAAAGCTGTTACTTCACCTGTTAATGGCATAAATAAATCTGAAACGGTTTTTACTGCTTCTACTGATCCAAAAACCTCATCTCTTTCTACTGTTTCATCTAAAGTATCAACATCAACATAAACAATATCTCCTAATTCTCCTTGCGCAAAATGCGTAATTCCAATTGTTGCAGTATCGCCTTCAATTTTAACCCATTCGTGTTCTTTTGTGTATTTTAAATTTGCTGGAATATTCATTTTTTTTATTTTAAAATTTATATTTAATTTCCTAATATATATCTAACACTTAAACCAGTGCTTACAGATAGTCTTGGGTAGGTAGTAGAAATTGCATAACTTGATGAACTTTGATCAAAGTAAAAAGATGCTGTTAAACTTTTACTTACCGCATAATCTGCATACAGCTTTAATGATAGTAAGCGTTGACCACCCGTTACTTGATTATTATCTTCATCTATAGCTCTAATAACTGTTAAATTATCTCTTAATGTAAGATCTGCACTTAAATCTAAATCTCCTTTTAGTTTTGTAACCTCTCCGCCAAATCTAAATTTCATAGCTAAATCTTTTATTCTATATCCTAAACCTATTACATATTCAACACCGTTTACTTGAGTTATTGTATTATTATTAAAGTTTAGTGTTAAACTTCTATCCTTATTAATTCTACCTGCAAATGAGAATGAATTTTTCATTTTTACATCTACTTTAATAAGTGGAGAAAATTCTTCCAATAAATTTACAGTAGAAAATAGTGTTTTATTTAAATAATTTCCAACAATATCTGTTGTAGCATACGGATCATCGGCAACATATTCCAAATTATTACTAAATCCAGCTATTGAATATAACGAATTATAACTATGCGACAATGAGAAACTTCTAAAATTCTTTTTAAACCATTTCATTTTCATAAAGCCTTTATAATCTAGTTGCCATCCAGGAATTGGAACGTCTCTAAATGCTCCTAAATTAACAGAAGATGCATCAGAACCAGAATATGCTGCTATAAATGCTGGTAAAGAAACCTGCTGACTTGTTTCTCCAAAACCAGTTATTGGCTGTCCAGATTGTGTGGCTAACCTTTGAGATATTATTGCTCTGTTTGCTTTAAATTTTTCAAAATTTGCATCACCATTTTTAAATGAAGTTTTTACCATATTATGACTGATACTAAAACTACCATATTCTGATATTAGCGAATCATCACTTAAAACATTGTCAATCACATCCATTTGTTGCGATGTGTTTTTTGTATATGTTTTACTACCTCTTAAATCAATTTTTAAATCATTAAATGGCTCTACAGTAAAGTTTAAATCTAGTTTATTGTAATGTGTATTACTATATGTTTGACTGTAATAAGCATCATCTGTACCTCTTGATACCAACCAGTTATTTTCTATAGCTTTTTGTCTAATATCAACCTGACTTCCAAAAACAAAACCTAATGTTGGCGATAGTCCTCCATTAAAATTATCGCGTCCTAAAAATCCAATTTCAGGAACATAACCAGGTAAATAAGTACCGTTGTTTTCGGCATAATTTATTTTTGCCTTTTTTACTGATGTTAACACACTGTAAAAAGTTTGTCCTATTTTACCTCCTAATGTTTTTTTCTTTTTAGCAACAGAATTTCTTAAAGCAACAGGTGCATTTGCATTTGTTCTTATACCGCTAGTCGATTTTTTATTAAACAAACCATCCAATCCAATAGTTTTATAAAATTTGCTAAAATCTACATCTACAGCCAATGCCTGCGTATTTGCATTTTGAATAACATTACCAATAAGATCTACGTACGATTGTGAAGAAGCTTGCCAATCAAAATCTGCTGTATAAGTAAAATCCGCTTTCATAAAATTCATAAACGGAAACTTTTCTAATGGTAATTTATAAGTACCACTTAATGCCTGATGATAATTATCTGGCCTTCCAATAGATAGAAAATTATCAAATATTTTTACATCTTCAGATGATTCATACGTATCATATATATATTGATTGGATGCTCTAAAATTAAACTGAAAAGATTTTGTTAGGTTATATCCAACTGTATAATCCCAATCAAACAAGAAATTTCGTTGTTCTAATGTTGGTAAATCCGACAGTCCATCAACTAAACTTCTAGATAATTGCTCATTATAAGTTCTATAAATGGTTGAATTAATAGCAACGGTTGATGGTACTAAATTCACATTTAAATCTTTTATAAATTTTAAATATTTACTATTTAATGATTCTAAATTTTTGAAAGGTTCTATAGATTTTTCCTGAAAACTATAATTGTAATTTGCAGAGGCTCTTACATTTTGATCTAAGTATTTTTCAACACTATAATCTCTATGATAGGTTTCATTATAAGCATATGAAACCGATAAGTTTTCTACATTATAAAATTTTGGTTTTTTCTCAGAATTCGGATTTGATTCTTTTCTAACATTAATTAAACTAATACTTCTTTTTTTAGTTAATTCTGAAGAATACTCACTATTAGGATTAATATCTACTGCATCTTCATAAAGAACATCTTGGTATTGTGAATCGTACTTTGGATCTACAATTTCTTCTGAAATACTATAACTTAATGGCAACTTAACACCCCAAGTTTTAGGAAGTAATTGTCCTAAATTTATACTAGCAACCAAATCGTATGATTTTGTATCCTCCTGACTTCTTTCACTTACACTTTCCTCAATACCACCAAAACCTTGTGTTTCCATTCTACCAGTAACTGAAACTGTTGCAAAATCTGCTAAATTAGCATCGGCGCTTACAACGGCAGCCCAACCGCCTTCATTATCAAATCCTGCTACACGCATTTCATTAAACCAAATTTCTGCGCTTTGGTTTGAGGTAGAAACGTTTTTTACACCTAACATAATGGTTTTAATGTTTGATAAGTTTGGACTTCCTTTTACCCGAATATCGTAATCTTCTAGTCCGTCAATTGGAGAAGCCTCCCCAATAGCTGGGTATAAAACATTTGACGCAATTCCATCTTCAAAACGCAATAATTTTAATTGCCCTAAATTTTCAAGTAAAACTTCAATATTATTAACTTCTGGCCAAACTTCTAAATCAGTAGTTGAATCATAATCAGAAACTGAAATTAGTTTTTCTATTTGATAATAATTATCATCTAAATCGGTACCAAGTCTAATAATTGCTTTTAACTCATCATCTTGAACCTGTGTTTTTGTTTGCACTCCTTCGGCATGTATAAATAGCTTTAAATTTTCATACATATTTAAATCTATAGCTACATTTTTATAAATAGCTCTAATTGCATTTGGTTCTAAATCTGTAACTTTTAATGATAAAGACTGTTCGTTTTGCTCTTGAATAGTAGTGGTTCCTCTTAATATTTCACGTTCTATTCCTGGAGGTAATACATAAGGTATTGGGCTTCTATTGTCGTTTTCCTCTATATTAACTACTCCTACTTCAAAGTTTTGTAATTCTAAATCTGTTAAAGTTTGTGAAGGACTAATATCATCATCTAAAGTTTTTGTGTATCGTCTCCAATCTCCTCTTACTAATTGAAATTCACCAAAACGTAAAACAACTGGCATTTTAAATTTGGTTAAGAACATACGCATAAATCGGATAGAACTTAATCCAGAAATATCATTAATTACCTCATCTGGATTGCTAACCTGAATTCTAAATTGTAACCATCTAAATTGCTTCGTACTACCATCGGATAAAGTTACTTCAACATTTTTTTCATCAACAATATTGTTTTCCCCTACAACCAAATCACTTTTGTTTAATGATACTTTATATTGATAATAACTTTCTACGGTACTCATTGTTTGATCTTTATCAATATCTTCAGTGTCAGGATATGTAGTTGCTGAAGTAGTATAACTCTCTGGTGATAAGTTAGTAGTAGGTGAATTTCCTTGGGTATTATTGTACTTTTTATACCTTGTTAAAATAGATGCATTTGCAGCATCATAATCCGAACTTCTAAAATAGGTATAGTTATCATTAGATGGATCGGTTCCAAAACTGGTTCCAAATAATTCTATTTCTTTTTCATCGGTTAAACCATCGTAACCAACATCTTGATTTAAACGTTCCGAATCACTATCTCCAAAGGCATAAAGTAAAGATTGAGTTGAAGGAACTCTACCCCAAATAGTTGAATCATAATCGGTATCTAAAGTGGTTTCTGGCAATCCGTTTTCATACATTTTTCGTCCATCTTTCAAAACATCTTCAGAAATATTTCCTAAATTAAAATACAATTCACCAACCTGATTTAAAGCGTTTGAAGGATCTATACCAGCAGGTAAACCTTCTTCGGTAGTTATGGAATAATGATCGTACGGATCCATTAACCAAAACTGAATATATTCCACATTAGATTGTTCAAAGTTTGTAGTGGTTAAAGCTCTTGTAATACCAGCCCATCTATCTTCAGGATTTGTAAATTCTCCGTTAGTATTTACATTGCTTGTATCGTAATTATAACTTCCTCTCTGGTTTGGAAAATAAGCCAAATCAAAAGTGCTTACAATGGTAGATTGTGTTAAATCTAAATCTTCCTCAGGAAATAATTCTTCATATTTAACACGTCTAACCTCAGCTCTTGAAAGCTCAGTATTATCAATATTATTTGGTTTAGTTGATGAGCTTCCATAAAATAATGGATCAATTGTATACCATGCTAATTTTGCACGTTTATAATTGTACGACAAATCAGATGCGCTTCCTCCAAAATCGAACTCTGTTTGGTATTGAGGCGTACTAGCCATATACCATTGTTGAACTGATTTAATTTCTAATGGAATTTCTGAACCCTCAAAATCGTCTATATAAGAAGTTGCTTCACCATCTTGTTCAATACTACTTGAAGATCCTGGCTTTAAATATGCAAAATCACCTCTTATTGAGAAGTTAGACATAACATCTGTATCAATATTTGGTAATTTGTTAACCAAACGAGTTAAAAACGGAGCCTCGCTTCCATAACTTGCATTTAAACCAAAAATGCTATTGTTAATTGCTTCATCTCCTAATGTTGCTTTTTGAGTAATTGATTTTTCACTTAAATTTAAAAATGTAGCACCAACAACAAATTTATCGGAAAACTTATGCTCAACATCTACTCCAAAAAAGTTTTTTGTTTGAGAATTAAACGCGGAATTATTTTCAACTGAAACCTCTATTTCAGCATCTGAAGCTTCTAAACTAGCATTTATTATTTCAACAGTACCCATTTGATAATCCACCACATAATCCACACCTTCTACCAATTCTCTACCGCCAGTTGTTACTGTAACCGATCCTTGTGTAACATTAAATGCTCCTAATGAAATTCCACTTGAACTTTCTGATGACAGATATCCTTTTAAAAGGTATTTATCTTTATTTTGGTAATTATTTTTTGCTTCTGATTGTGTTAAGGTATATAGTTCATTAAAAATATAATCAGCATCTTGCGAGTCTGTTAATTTAGTTTCTAAATCTTCACCAAAAGGTTCAACTTTTGGAAAAATAATAAATCCTTTTTCCGAATTTACCGTAGATCCTTCCACATAATCAAAATAGCCATCTCCATCAGCAATATATGTCTGACTTTGATCTAGCCGATCAACACCAAATAAATTTAACAAAGTTTTATCCGCAACATTGGCAGATTTCGCATTTTGTAAAACATTAAGTGAAACTCCAGTATCATCATCAGTATATAATAATTCTAACCTAAAACCATCACTACTCATGTTATAGGCCTGTAAAGAATATACGTTTTTCATCATTAAATCCCACATTGGAATTTTTGTACTGATTGTTTCGCTTCTCAATAATTTTACAACTATATTATTTGGCGATACAATACCATCACTTGTAAATTCACCCACTTTATACACCGTAGAACTTCCGCTTATTGTATATTCAAAAGCCACTGCTAACACATCTGAATCGGCCAATCTACTATTTAAAGATATATATCCTAATTGCGAATGATATGAAAACTCACTTGAACTTAATTTTACTGCATTTTCTAATACGGAATAATCTCTACCTTGTTGCATTGAATAAGGTGATAAACCCGAACTAACTGTAGAAACACTTCTTACAGCATTTGTTAAAGTTAAAATATCAGAAATATTATTTGCGCTGTTTGAAGGATACTTTTGCCCTGGTGATACTATTACATTTGCAGGACCAATATTTAATTGACTTTCTTCTCCAATATCAGCTAATGCAACAATATTTCTTACATCTGTTGTTGTAGAATTTCTGTTGGTTTTCCAAACTTCTATTTTAGTAATATTTATAGAACTGTTAATTAAAGGAAAATCTTTTACCGCATTGTTGTAATTATCTCTAAAATATTGTGATAAAAAGAAATGCCTATTTTGATCATAATCACTGGCTTGTAATTCAAATTCTTCAACTGTTGAACCTCCTTGTGCAGTTACTGAAGTAGTTGAAGATTTTTGTTCTGCAAACACACCAGTTACCGTAGTTTTTCCAAATTGCATTTGTGCTTTAACACCAAATAAGTTTTGCGCCCCAACAATTAAAGAGTTGTTAATAGGCATACTTACGTTTCCAACTTCAATTTTTTGAAGAATATCATCTTCTGTTGGCTCGTATTCTAATTTAATTTGGTTTTGAAAATTAAAGGTAGATTGCGTATCATATTGCGCCGCAACTTTTAATCGGGTTCCTACTTTTGCCTGTATACTTGCGCTAATTTCTTGATCAAAATCAAAGGTTAAACTACTTCTATTTTGTTCTGTTAACTGTGGGTTATCGGTTTTTTGATACATAGCACCCATTTTAACCAAAACTGATCCTTGCGCATTTACTTCAATTTCATTACCACCAAAAATTGATTCAAAAAAGTCTGATTTTACATAATACGTGGGTAGTAAATTTTTTTGAGCATCTATACTACCTTCTTTTTTACTATTTGTTGCGCTTATTTTACCTCTGTAGTATTCAAGCATGTCCTTTTGAAGTTTGTATTCTTTATACTCTTCTAAGGTCATATAAATTGGTCTCTTAATTTGAATATCGCCAATTTTCTCAACAATAATGTATTGTTTTAATTCGGCATCATAAATAATTTCAGTTGTTGACGGATCCATTAAAAACAAATTACCACTTTGCTCACTTTTAAAAGGGTATTTTAATTTTAAAGAATCTACCTGTTTAGATACCACTAAAGAATCCTTATTATTTACTGGATTTGTTATTTGCGCTTTTAGCATTGATTGCACCGCAAACAATAAAAAAAGGAATGTAATTTGCCTAATAATAACTATTCTTTTATTCAATTTTTATAAATTTTTTAGCGCTTTTTTTATTAAAACTTCAACACTAGCCAATGTATCTTCCATCAAAATTTTATCAATCACTTTTTCGGCTTGTTTTTTATTGAACCCTAACACTTCTAATGCTGATAACGCTTCGTTTTTACTAGTATTGCTTTGAATATTAGAAACTTCATCAACCAAAAATGTATTTGAAATTTTATCTCTTAAATCCACTAGTACTCTTTGAGCAGTTTTAGCACCAATTCCCTTAACAGACTGAATTAACCCGACATTTCCCGAAGCTATTGCTCTTTGAATTTCATCAGTTGTCATGGAAGATAACATAGTGCGAGCAATACTTGGACCTACTCCAGAGACTGAAATGAGTAACCTAAAAATTTCTCTTTCAACCTTTGAAATAAATCCATATAAAGTATGAGAATCTTCTTTTACCGACAAATGGGTATATAAAAAAACAGATTCTTCATTGGGTAATAGCGTAAATGTATTAAGGGAAATATTTAACCAATAACCTACGCCATTGGCTTCTATCACAACAAATGTTGGGTTTTTTTCTACTAATTTTCCTCTTAAATGGGTAATCATTAATCTATAAATCTATGAACCACCAAATGTAGTAAAATAATCTGTATCTTTTTTAGCATTTTCTTGAGCATCAACGACTGCTACACAAACCATGTTTACTATTTCATCTACACTACACCCTAATTGTAAAATATGTACTGGTTTTTTTAAACCCATAACAACTGGACCAATGGTTTCTATATTATTTAACCTACGGATTAATTTATAACTAATATTTGCAGAATTTAAATCTGGGAAAATTAGTCCGTTTACTTTTTTATTATGAATCTTTGAAAAAGGAAATTTTTCGCCTCTTGATTCCATATCTAACGCAAAATCTGCTTGAATTTCTCCATCTATACATATATCTGGGTAATGTTTATGCAAATAAGCAACCGCTTTTGAACATTTTGAAGGCGATTCAAACTTGGCCGAACCAAAATTTGAATAAGACAACATAGCTAAGTTAGGTTCAATACCAAATATTTTCATTACTCTATTTGTCATTCTGGCAATTTGTACCAAATCTTCTTCAGATGGATCTACATTAAATGCTGTATCAGAGAAAAACATTGGGCCTCTGCCAGTCATCATAATATTGGTAGCAGCAACTTTATAAACACCATCGGCTTTTCCAATTAAATCAATTATTGGTTTTGCAACACTTGGGTAACTTCTAGAATATCCTGTAACCAATGCATCTGCCTCACCTTCATTTACCATCATTGCTGCAAAATAATTACGTTCACGCATCCATTTTCTTGCATCTAATAATGAAATTCCTTTACGTTTACTTTTCTCCCAATATATATCAGCAAAACGATGTCTTCTTTCTCTTTCTGAATCTGATTTTGGATCAATAATTTGAACATCAGCTTCAAAATTTAATTCAAGCATTAACTCTTTAATAATTTCCTTATCTCCTAATAATATAGGTTTTGCAATACCATCTTCTAAAACAATTTGCGCTGCTTTTAAAACGCTTAAATGATCTGCTTCAGCAAAAATAACACTCTTAGGATTTGATTTAGCGCGTGAAGTAAGCATACGCATTAACTTACTACTTGTTCCTAAACGATCTGCTAAACCATCTTTATACGCTTGCCAATCTTTTATTACTTTCTTTGCAACACCAGATTTTATTGCTGCTTTTGCAACTGCTGGAGGAATTTCCGTAATTAAACGATGATCGAAAGGTTTTGGAATTATATACTCTTTTCCGTATTGGATATTGGTTTCACCATAAGTAATATTTACTTGTTCTGGCACAGATTCTTTTGCTAAATCAGCAAGTGCAATTACCGCTGCAAGCTTCATTTCTTCATTTATTTTGGTAGCTCTCACATCTAAAGCTCCTCTAAAAATAAATGGGAATCCCAACACATTATTTACCTGATTTGGATAATCTGAACGTCCTGTTGCCATAATTACATCCTTTCGTGTTTTTACAGCCAATTTATAGTCTATTTCAGGATTTGGATTTGCCATTGCAAACACAATAGGATCCTTTGCCATAGATTTTAACATTTTTGGTGTAAACACATTTGCAACAGATAAGCCAATAAGAACATCACAGCCAACAACAGCTTCTTCAAGAGTGCTTATATCTTTATCGGTAGCAAATTCGGCTTTTTGTTCGCTTAAGTTTGGATTGTCTTTTTTAATTACACCTTTACTATCACACATTACTAAATTTTCTTTTTTAGCACCTAATGCAATGTATAATCTTGAACAAGAAATGGCAGCTGCTCCAGCTCCATTTACTACAATTCGAACTTTAGAAATATCTTTTCCCGCAATTTCAACTGCATTTTTTAAGGCTGCTGCAGATATAATTGCAGTTCCGTGTTGATCGTCATGCATTACAGGAATATCTAATTCCTCTTTCAGTCTTCGTTCTATTTCAAAAGCCTCTGGAGCTTTTATATCTTCTAAATTAATACCACCAAAAGTTGGCGCAATATTTTTAACTGTTTGAATAAACTCTTCAACATTCTTTGTATCAACCTCAATATCAAACACATCAATATCTGCAAATATTTTAAAAAGCAATCCTTTTCCTTCCATTACGGGTTTCCCCGCAAGAGCACCAATATCTCCTAAACCTAAAACGGCTGTACCATTTGAAATAACAGCAACTAAATTTCCTTTTGAAGTATATTTATAAGCATCATCTGGGTTTTTTTCTATTGCTAAACAAGGCTCAGCAACACCTGGTGAATACGCTAAAGATAAATCTTTTTGTGTTGAATGTTTTTTTGTTGGTACTACTTGAATTTTTCCTGGATTTGGAAACTGGTGATATAATAAAGCTTCACTCTTTTTTTTGGACTTACTCATGACAATTGTAATTTATTTGAAAAACAAATTTATCAATTTATTGGTATTAGTTTCATTTTTATAGCATTTATAATTAGTAAATGAAATAATTGTAACAGATAACTAATAATTATCTACAAATTCTTCGAATTCTATTTTTTTAGAAATGAAATATTCCGAACTAAACCCGCATATTTTGTGCGTTTTACAGCAGATTTTTTAAATATTTTTTGAAAAACATCAATAGTTATTTCTTCCCAATCTTTTTTTGATATGGAAAGCAAATTGGAATGTGGTATAAATTTTTCTTCGGAATGTGGCTTAGAAAAACGGTTCCAAGGGCAAACATCTTGGCAAATATCGCATCCAAACATCCAATCTTCAAATTTTCCTTTCATTGAAATTGGAATTTCTTCTTTTAATTCTATAGTGAAATACGAAATACACTTACTTCCATCAACAGTATTATTTGGTAATATTGCTTGAGTAGGACAAGCATCAATGCATTTTGTACAGGTTCCGCAATGGTTGGTTATAAACGGATTATCATAAGCTAACTCCGCATCTAAAATAAGTTCTGCTAAAAAGAAATATGATCCTTTGTTTTTTTGAAGTAATAATGAATTTTTTCCGCGCCAACCTAAGCCGCTTTTTTCTGCCCAAGCGCGTTCTAAAACCGGCGCAGAATCTACAAAAGCTCTTCCGTTTACTTGTCCTATTAAATTTTCAATAAAAAAAGTCAGCTCTTTTAATTTAGCTTTTATAATATGATGATAATCTTCTCCATACGCATATTTGGCAATTTTATAGGTATCCTCTTTTTGATGAATTTCAGGGAAATAATTATATGATAAACTAATAACACTTTTAGCATCATCAACTAAAAGTCTTGGATCTAATCGCTTGTCGAAATAGTTTTCCATATAATTCATTTTTCCGTGAAAACCATTTTTTAACCAATTTTCTAATTTGGAAGCTTCTTCTTCTAAAAAATCTGCTTTTGCAATACCGCAACTTTCAAAGCCTAATCGTTTAGCTTCTTGTTTGATTAAAGTTGCATTTGTTTCAAGATTTTTCATGTATTACAAAGCTAAAAAAATCCCGCAATTGCGGGATTTTTTTTATTAATCTTCTTTCGGAATATAGTAACAACCTCCTGGAGATTTATCTGGCGTAAAAGCTCTGTTAAACCATAAAGGTCTGCGTTCTCCGTTTGGACCAGGAGCAGGACGCGTCATTGCCAACCATTCTTTATAAATTTCGTGAGATTTGTTGGTGTCTACAAAAATATCACCATACTTATCTTCGGGTTTTGGTTTTTCAATTCGCACACGTTGATGCCAACAATGCATTCCACTAATAGGATCTGGATGCACTGCATGTGTAATATTTTGATGCACACCACCATCTTTCCAAAAAATTCGTTTAGAATCTTTATCGCTAGATTCAAAAGGATGGATGCCAGAAACAGTGTTCATTTTCCAACCACCTTCACCATTACTTTGTATTTTCACTGTATTTGTAGCCCAGCGGTTTCCAATTTTATCTTGTGGTCTTCTCCAGCGTCCAATATGATGCGAACATGCTACAACGCCAGGTTTCATACTTTGAGTTACCCAAACTTTATCAATAAAATAACCAATATCCGTATTCATTTTTACCAAATCACCTGTTTGGAATCCCCATTTTTTGGCATCATCTGGATGCATCCAAATTGGATTTCTGTTAGAAATTTCAACCAACCATTTTGCATTTCCTGATCTTGAATGAATTAAAGTTGGCAACCTAAATGTTGGCACTAATACATATTCTCCTTTAGATTTATCTAAATTATCATTATGAATATGACTCTTTATATATTTTGGAATAGCATATTCTGGCCATTTCCAATCTACCATAGTTTGTGAATAAAACTCGTTTTTACGCGAAGGTGTAGGAAAGCCAACCATTGCTTTACCATTAATCATTACTCCAATTTCTTTTCCATCTTTAAAAATCACATCGGTATCCTTATCAACTGTAGAACCTTTTAATTCTTCTTCGGTTAATAATGTTTCGTTTTTTTTGTACGATTCTCCTTTTTCAATTTCAAAAGCTCCGTACTTTTGCATGTATTGTAATTCTGTAATTCCTTCTTTTTTAGCAGCTTCAGGTAAACCTTTTACTCTTTCAAAAATATATTGATAATATTCATCAATGGTTATTTTTTTACCCGGACGATACGGAGATTCAAAATGTTTTCGAATTCCCATACTTCCATCAGGATCAATTCTCCAAGAAAGTTCTATCCAAAATTCATCTTCTTCCCAAACTTCACCAGGATTTGCCTGATACGTATATTCTACTGGTTTGCCATTTCTTCGTGCAGCTTCTCTTAAAACTGGTTGGCGAAATGCAACCCATGTTCCACCGTGTGTTGCATATGAATTTAAATCATGACGCTCTGAAGCCAATCCCATTGGTAATACAAAATCTGCGTGAAAAGCCGTTTCATTCCAAGTTGGAGTTAATGCTGCGTGCAATCCAAATTTGGTTTCATCCATATACATTTCCATCCACGTAAATCCATCAGGATAGGTCCAAACTGGATTAAATACTCGCGAAAAATACACATCCATTTTACCTCTTCCTTCTTTTAAGAAATGTGGCAACAACTGGCTCATTTCAAAAAATGCTAACGGATATTCTTTTGGAAAATGTAATTCGTTCCATTTTTTTTGAGGCGCAGGCGGGTTTGGTTGCGTTGGCTTGAATTTATTCCAGCTATTTGGTGATGTTCCTCCTTTAGCGCCAACCGCACCAGTTAATACCGTTAAAAAATGTAAACAACGAGCAACAGCCCAACCTCCAAGGTTTGAAGCTCCTGCTGCACGCCAATTATGTGATGCAAATCTCTCACCAGCTTCACCAATTTTATGCGCAATTTCAACAATCATATCCGCTTTTACACCTGATTCTTTTTCTGCAAACTCTGGTGTAAATTCTTTGTACTCATCAATCATTGCGGCAATATAATTCTCAAATGTGATCTCTTTATCACTATGCATTGCCTTTAAATAGGCTTTCCAGTTGGTCCAGTTTTCTAAATAATTTCTATTGTATAATCCTTCTTTTAAAATAATTAATGCCATTGCTAACAAAACTGCAGCTTCCGTTCCCGGATATGATGGCAACCAATAATCGGACATACTTGCCGTGTTGGATAAACGAGGATCCATGGTGGCTAGTTTAGCACCTTTCATTTTTCCTTCAATAATACGTTGTGCGTGCGGATTAAAATAATGACCCGATTCTAAATGAGCAGAGACTAATAAAATAAATTTTGCTTCGGCGTGATCTGGTGAAGGACGGTCATAACCGTACCATAAATTGTATCCAAATCGTGCTCCGGAAGAACAAATATTTGTGTGAGAATTATGCCCATCT